>DAIMFY010000124.1:0-6364 GCA_036724295.1 Gemmatimonadales bacterium
ACCAGCGCCTGGCCGGCACCCGCGCCACCGGGCGTTCGTTCGATGACCGGGTGGGTTGCACCGCGCTCATCCTGGCCGCGCGCCGGCTGGCGCACGATCCACCCGATCATCCCGTGATCCTCATCTGGAGCGTGCGGGAGGAGACCGGGCTGGAAGGCGCGGCTGTAGCGGCCGACGCGCTTCGAAGCAGGGTCGCCACGGTCCACGCTGTCGACACCTTCGTCTCCGCCGACGCACCCCTCGAGCGCACTGCCTACGGCGACGCGCCTCTCGGCGCGGGTGCGGTGATCCGGGCGGTGGACAACAGCAACGTGGCACCCGCGGCGCTGGTGGATTCCGTCATCACGCTCGCCCGGCGGAAGCACATCGCCTTGCAGTATGGAGCCACCAGCGGCGGCAACGACGGCTCGGTCTTCGCGCCGTGGGGCGTGCCAGACGTGCCGCTGGCCTGGCCGCTGCGCTATTCGCATTCACCCGCCGAGGTATCGGACCTCAAGGATGTGGCGGCGCTGGGCGAACTGGTGGAGGCGGTCGCGCGGGAATGGTGACCCCGCGCTGGCTGCTTGCAGTCGCCGCGCTCACTGCCTGCCAGTCATCACGAGTTGCCGCGCCAGCCGCCGCTCCTGCGCCGCTCGCGCACCGGGCGCTCCTGGCGAGCTTCGACGCCATGAATGAGCGTCGCATGCTCGAGACAGTGCCGGCGTGGGCCACGCCCCATTTTCGCCGCCTGTTTGCCGAAGGGTCGTGCGCCGATCGCGTCCTGCCGGCCTGGCCCAGCAAGACGGCGGCGTCGCATGCCTCGCTATGGACCGGCGTCTACGGGGATTCGAACGGGATCACCGCCAATCGGATACCGCTCCTGCCAGCGGAACTCCACCGTATCACCGATGGCACGTCGGGCTACCGCGCCACCCAGCTTCGCGCCGAACCGATCTGGATCACCGCAGCGCTGGAGGGACGCCGGGTGGTGGCGCACCAGACCACCCAGTCGCCGGAGGCGCCGGGCTATCCGCCGGCGGACACGGGCTCGGCAGAGAGTATCCTGGCACGGTCCAGGGCCACGAGCGCGCTGGCGCTTCCGTCGCTTGCCGTCGTCAATGGCTACGACGAGCACCTCCTGCCGGACCGGCTGCTCACGGCCGACAGCGTACGCCCGCACGCGATGGGCCGGTGGATCAATCTCGACAAGCTCGGGAGCAAGGTCGCGCCGCGCGAAATTGCATGGCAGGTCGGCGAGGATTCGTTATTCGGGCTCTTTCTCGGCGACTCCAGCTACACCGCACTCGCGGTGGCGCCGGTACGCGACGGCGCGCGCGCCGTGACGGTGCCCGCCATGCCCGCCGATCGGTCGTCACCCGCCGGCCGACCGCTGGCGCGCTACTACTCGCGCGGAATCACGGTACACGTGCGCGGTCACACGGTGCGCGTGCGGGTTCGCCTCTTTGCCCTGAGCGCGGACGCGAGCCGCTACCTGCTCTTCATGCCAGCCCTCAGCGCCCTGCACACCAACCACAGCGACATGCTGGCATCCTACGAAGCCGCGACCGACGGCTGGGTTGGCAACGGGCCGGGCGAGCTGTACGATCAGGGCGCGTTAGGGCCAACGCTGGCCCAGGGCGGCACGGGTGAAGCGGAGTGGCGCTACCTCGATGGCGTCGAGAACATGACCCGCGCGTTCATCGCGGGCAGTGCGTGGGCCTGGACCACCCGGCGCGCCGAGTTGCAGGCGGACTACTACCCCGGGATTGACGAAGCGGACCATCGCTGGCTTGGCCTCGCCAGCCCCGCTGTTCCGGGAGTGAGTGATGCCGAACGGCAGGCGATCCAGCCGTTCCGCGCGCGCGCATGGCAGCTGGCTGACCTGCGGCTGGGCGCGCTGATGGATGTCGTGGCGCGCGATTCCGCCGCCCGGCTCTGGCTCGCCGGCGATCACGGCATGCGGCCCCTCTGGCGGGTATTCCATCCCAATGCCGCGCTGCGCGCGGCGGGGCTGCTGGCGGTGGATGACAGCGGCCGGATCGATGCAGGCCGGACGCGCGCGCTGGCGTGGGACGGTCTCTTCGTCATGGTCAACGGCACCCGCTGGCGCGATGGCATCGTGTCGCCGGAGGCCAGGTCCGCAATGCTCGATTCGGTCGAGCACGTGTTGCGGGCGGTGCGCGGCCTCGATGGCGAGCCGGTCGTTACCAGCGTCTGGCGCATCGCGCCACACGATTCGCTCGGCCGCGGCGGGCCGGCGGGGGGCGATCTCTACTTCAGCGTCGCGCCGGGCTACGATCTCGACCGCCGCGTCTCGGGGCCCATCGTGGAAGCGTCGGCGGTGCACGGCAACCACGGCTTCCCGTCGATCGATCCGGACATGGCGACGGTGCTCTGCGCCTGGGGCACGCGCGTGCAGGCGGGGCGCACGGGCATCCGTCGCACGACCGACGCGCGGGCGGCGGTGCTTGAGTGGCTGGGTGTGGTTGAGCATTGAGAGCAGGGGCAGGCGCAAGTAGCTTCGGCGCCCCACGCCCTTGCGTACGCGACCCACCGCTTGCATAATTATGCAATATGCACACAACGCACTCCGTCGTCGCCTTGGCTTTCTCGGGCGGGCTCGATACCTCCTACTGCGTGCCCGTCCTTCGTGAGGCGGGGCACGCCGTCCACACCGTCTTCGTCAACACCGGCGGCTTATCGGCCGCCGAGCGCGAGGCCATCCGCACCCAGGCCATGGCCGTTGGCGCCGCGGAGCATCATGAGGTGGATGCGCGCGCCGCCGTGTTCGACCGCTTCGTCCGCTTCCTCATTCAGGGCAACGTGCTGCGCGGCGAGGCCTACCCGCTCTCTGTAGCCGCCGAGCGTACCCAGCAGGCCATCTCCGTCATCGCCGTGGCTCGCCAGATCGGTGCGACAGCAGTGGCCCACGGGTCGACCGGCGCCGGCAACGACCAGATCCGTTTCGATATCGCCCTGCGTGTGCTGGCTCCCGAGCTTGGCATCATCACGCCCATTCGCGAGAAGGGTGTCGCGCGCGAGCAGTCCATCGCCTACCTGCAGGCCCGCAACCTTCCCGTCCCCGCCAAGGCCTCGGCGTACTCGATCAATCGCGGGCTCTGGGGCACCACGTGGGGCGGCGGATGGACCCACGACACGTGGGCCGGCCCACCCGCCGAGCTCATCGAGCCGCCCGCCGACGCGCCTGTGCCCACCGAACTTGTGATCGGCTGGGAGACGGGCACGCCAGTCACACTCGATGGCGCAACGCTCACCGGTGCCGACCTCGTGGACCGGCTGGGGCAGATCGCGGAGTCGTACGGAATTGGCCGGGCCATCCACGTGGGCGAGACCGCGCTCGGCATCAAGGGCCGCATCGGCTTCGAGGCCGGTGCCGCGCTCATGCTCATCGGCGCGCACCGCGAGCTCGAGAAGCTGGTGCTCACCCGCTGGCAGACATTCTGGAAGGACCAGCTCGGCCGCTTCTACGGCGACCGCCTCCACGAGGGCCACTACTTCGATCCCAGCCTCCGCGACATCGAGGCGATGATCACCAGCTCGCAGCAGCGGGTGAGCGGTGAGACCCGCGTGCGGCTCTGGCCCGGGCGCTTCCAGGTCGTGGGCACTCGCAGCCCCTACTCGATGATGGATCCCGCCGTCGCCACCTATGGCGAGGAAAACCGGCTCTGGACCGGCGACGAGGCCCGCGACTTTGCGCGGGTGGCGGCGATCCCGTCATTGCTCGCGCTACGTGCGGCGCAACACGCCGAAGGAGAAGGATCATGGTCGTAACCACGCGCGTGCGACTGGACCGGATCGCGTCCAGCACGCGGAATGCAGAGCTCACGCCGGAAGTGATCGTGGGCGACGAGATCGTGGCCCAGGAGGGCTACGTGCTCGCGGTCCGGATCCTCACCGACAAGTCCAGTTACAACACCGTCGAGGACCTGACGGGGCGCATGGTGTCGTTGCGCGCCGGTGACGTGCTCGCGGGCGTGCTCGGCGCACGGCGCGCGCTGCGTGGCTACGCAGGTGAAGTGCCGAGGCACATTGCCGTGGGTGACGTGATCCAGGTGCTCAACCTGGGCGGCATCCTGGGGCGCTGCACCTCGGAGAATCCTGATATCGGTCCGCCGTTCGACGCTGAAGTGCTGGGTGCCGTGCTCACCTTTCCGGCGCTGGGCGACCGGGTCGGCCGGCCCGCGCATATCCGCGATCACGCCGTGCCGCCCGCCGACCGCCTGGAAAGCCGCGTGCCCGTTGTCTATGTCGCCGGCACCTGCATGAACGCGGGCAAGACGGTGGCCGCCACCGAGCTGGTGCGCGGGCTCGCGCGCAGCGGACTCAAGGTAGGGGCGGCCAAGCTCACCGGTGTCTCGCTCATGCGTGACGCGCTTTCGATGCAGGACGCAGGTGCCGCAGCGGCACTCACGTTCAACGACGTCGGCATCGCCAGCACCCATCCGGGGATCACCGTAGCCACCGCCAAGGGCGTCTTCAACCGGCTTGCTGCCGCACGGCCCGATGTGATCGTGGCCGAACTGGGCGATGGTATCCTGGGCGAGTACGGTGTCCAGGACATCCTGGCCGACGCCGAGCTTGCCGGCGCCGGTGCGGCGTGGGTCATGGCGGCACCCGACCCGGTGGCCTGCTGGGGAGCCGTGGAGCTGATGCGGTCGCAGTTCGGGCTCCCCGTCACGGTCATCACCGGTCCGGCCACCGACAATGACGTGGGCCGGAGCTACATCCGCGCTTCGCTCGGGCTGCCGGCCCACAACGCCCGGCGCGACGCGGATGGCCTCCTCGGCGCGGTGCGCCAGAGTCTCGATGCGTGGATCGCCGCACGCGAGCCCGCGGTCGCGGGAGCTGGCGCGTGACGCAGGGACTTCGTGTGGCGGTGGTTGGCGCTGCCGGCTACGCCGGCGGCGAGCTGCTGCGGCTGCTGCTGCAGCATCCGAACGTGGGCGAGGTAATTGCGACCAGCCGGAGCCAGGCGGGAAAGCCGATCGCCGACGTGCATCCCGGCCTCGCGCCGCTCACCGATGCCCGCTTCGCCGGCCTCACGCCGGGAGAGGCGGCCGCCGGCCGCGACGTGATCTTCCTTGCGCTCGAGCATGGCGAATCCTCCCGCATGATCGCCGAGGTCTTTGCGGCCGGCCCCGGGCTGGTCATCGATCTTGCCGCCGACTTTCGCATCCAGTCGCCCCGGCTTTACGAGCAGTTCTACGGCACCCATCCGTCGCCGGATTACGTGCATCGGTTTGCCTACGGGCTGGCCGACGTGGTGGGCAAGCGGCTCAAGGGCGCGACCGCGATTGCGGCGCCGGGCTGCTTCGCCACTGCCGCTCAGCTGGCGCTCTGGCCCATTGCGCATGCGGGCATCATCTGCGAGCCGGCGATCTTCGGGATCACGGGCTCCAGCGGCGCCGGCGTCCATCCCCGGCCGACCACGCACCATCCGGCGCGAGCCAACAACGTCTTTGCCTATTCGGTGCTGGGCCACCGGCACGAGGCCGAGGTGCTGGCCAACTGGCGTGCCTGGACCGGCCGCGAAGACGCCCACGCCCGGCTGATGGTTCATGCTGGCCCGTTCGTGCGCGGGATCTACCTCACCATGCACGTGCGACTGAACGAGGCGATGCCGGCGCTGGCGGCAGGAGCTGCGTCATTCTATCGCAACGCCTACGCTGGCCGTCCCTTTGTCCGCGTCATGGATCGCGCCCCCGATCTCACCCAGGCGGTGGGCACCAACTACGCGTTCATCCACGCCGCCATGACGGACGATGCCCGGGAACTGCAGGTGATTGTCGCCGAGGACAACCTGGTGAAGGGCGCCGGCGGCCAGGCCATCCAGGCAATGAACATTGCGCTTGGCCTTGTGGAGACGGCGGGGCTCGAAGCGGTGGGAATCCACCCATGCTGAACACAACGACGGGCGCACTGCTGCCGGTTTATGCGCAGATGCCGGTGAAGCCAGTCATGGGTCGTGGGTCGTGGGTCACGGACGAGGACGGCAATCGCTGGCTCGACGCTTATGGCGGGCATGCGGTCGCGGCCACTGGCCATAGCCATCCGTCGGTGGTCCGAGCCATCAGCGAACAGGCAGCGGCGCTGCTCTTCTATTCCACCGTGCTTCCGCACCCGAATCGCGAGCGGCTGGCCACCGAGCTGGTGCGGCGGATGCCCGCTCCGCTCTCGCATGTTTTCTTTGCCAATTCGGGGGCGGAAGCAAACGAGAATGCCATGCTGCTGGCGCGCAAGGTGACCGGGCGCCAGAGGATGGTCTCCGTCATGGGTGGGTGGCACGGCCGCACCGTGGCATGTCTCTCCGTGACCGATGGCGAGAAGTACGAGGCTGGTGCCCGTCGCGCCGGAATGCCGCTTT
>DAIMFY010000125.1:0-6362 GCA_036724295.1 Gemmatimonadales bacterium
TTTCATTGGTGCGCATTTCGGCGTTGGCCGCCGCAGCAGTGCTCCTCTTTGCAGCACCGGACCTGGCCCGCGCCCAGCAGCCCGGCCGGCGTGGGCAGCAGCATGAGCAGCCGGCAGCGCGGCCAGCTCAGCCGCCCCCGCGCCAGACAGCCGAGCCCCGGAAAGAACCTCGCCGCGAGTCACCCCCACCGCGGGCGAGCCGCAACGAGCCGCGCCAGGCTGCCCCCCAGCGGCCGGAGCAGCCCAAGAGCACTGGTGAACCGGAGCTGAAGCGACGGAAGCCGGAGGGCGACTAGGAGATAGTCGACTGAGGAGAGAGGCGTGGGGCGTAAGGCGTGGGGCATGAAGTCCCATGCCTCACGCCCCATGCCCTACGCCTGCAGTTGCTCCATCCTCGCCACCGCCCGCCTGAGATGCGGGATCACGATACTGCCACCCACAACCAGCCCCACCGCGAACACTTCCATCAGCTCTTCCCGGGTTACGCCGGCTTCGTGGCACTTGATGATGTGATAGGTGATGCAGTCGTCGCAACGCAGCACCAGCGACGAGACGAGCCCCAGCATTTCCTTGGTCTTCGCGCCCAGCGCGCCCTCTTCGTAGCACTTGCCATCGAGCGCAAAAAAGCGATTGACGGTGAGATTGCCTGCGCCAAGGATCAGCCTGTTCATCTCGTCGCGGAATGTATTGAAATCGGCAATGGATTGCGTCATGCGTCTGACTCTCGGACGCTGAAGGTTGAAGTCGGGGCGCCGGTGCCAGGCAACGGCCCGGTCCGCTGGCTCAGCAGGACGCCGGCGATGACCAGCGCGCCGCCGGCGAACTGCGCCACGCCCGGCCGCTCACCCAGGATGAGCATCGCCGTCAGCATGGCAAAGACGGGCGTCAGGCAGGCAAAGATGGCCGTCCGGTTGGATCCCACCACCCTGATGCTCCGGTTCCAGATAATGTAGGCCAGCACCAGCGAAAAGGCGCTGGAATAGAGCACGCCACCCCACCCCGCGGCGGTGGTCCGGGACCAGTCCATGTCGATGAGTGCGGGAATGCCCAGGATCACCAAGGGGACGCTGCCCGTCACCACGGTCCACGCCGTTATGGCGAGCGAGGACAGCGGCAGCGACTGGCGCCGCACGCCCAGCGTGAAGATGGCCCAGCAGATCACCGCACCGAAGGTGAGCAGGTCGCCCAGCATGGTGTTGCCGCTGAAGCCGAGCCCGTGCGAGGCGATCACCAGCACCACGCCGAGGGAGGCGAGCACCAGCCCCTCGGCGCCGTGACGGGTGAGCCGCTCGATCCGCAGGGCGGCACCCAGCCCGGCCACCAAGACCGGCATGCTGGCAAGCACCAGTCCGCTGTTGGTGGCAGTGGTATGGTCCAGGCCGAAAACGAATCCCAGCTGATAGATGGAGTTGCCGATCAGGCCCAGCCCCACGACCGGCCAGAAGGTGCCGGGCGGCAGGCGCAGCGAGCCCTCGCGCCGGTAGAGCACCACCATGAGCAGCACCGACGCCAGCGCGAAGCGGATGCAGGTGAAGGCAAGCGGGGTAAACTCGGCCAGCGTCCACTTGGTGATGGTCACATTGAGGCCCCAGATCACCACCACGAGGAGCATGAGAAGCACGGCGGTGCGGCGCGACGGAGGCCCGGTCATGGCGCGGAAGATAGTGCCGTCGTGGGACTTCCCGCCCTCTTATATTCCCGCCATGCGACAAGCCCGGATCCGGAATTTCTGCATCGTGGCGCACATCGACCACGGCAAGAGCACTCTCGCCGACCGCCTCATCGAGGCCACCGGCGCCGTAGAGAAGCGCCAGATGCGGGAGCAGCTGCTCGACACCATGGACCTGGAGCGCGAGCGCGGCATCACCATCAAGCTGAACGCCGTGCGGATGAGCTACCGGACGCCGGAGGGCGAGGACTACGAGCTCAACCTGATCGACACCCCCGGCCACGTGGACTTCACCTATGAAGTGTCGCGTTCGCTGGCGGCCTGCGAGGGCGCCCTGCTGGTAGTGGATGCATCGCAGGGCATCCAGGCCCAGACGCTTTCGAACCTCTTCCTTGCCATGGACGCCGGGCTCGAAATCATCCCGGTGCTCAACAAGATCGACCTCCCCGGTGCCGAGCCCGAGCGGCGAGCCCGGGAGATCATGGACCTGATTGGCTCCAAGCGCGAGGAGATCCTGGCGGTGTCGGCCAAGGAGGGGACCGGGGTGCCGGCGCTGCTCGAGGAAATCGTGCGACGGGTGCCGCCGCCTGCGGGCGATCCCGCGGCCCCGCTCCGGGCGCTGGTTTTCGACTCGTACTTTGACCGATACCGCGGCGCCATCCCCAGCATCCGGGTGGTGGACGGGACCATCACGCCGGGGATGATCATCGCCTTCGGCTCGCACCAGGAAGACACCCACGTGGTGGATGACGTGGGGTACATGCAGCTGGGACAGCGCAGCACCGACCGGCTGGAGGCGGGCGAGGTGGGCTACCTGGCCGCGAGCCTGCGGGATGTCCGGGACGCCCGTGTGGGCGACACTGTCCTCGACGCCAGGCGCCGAGCCAAGGCGCTGCTGCCGGGATATCGCGACGTCAAGTCCATGGTCTTTGCCGGCATCTATCCCACCGAGTCGGACCAGTACGAGTCGCTGCGCGATGCGCTGGAGCGGCTGCGGCTCAATGATGCCTCGCTCCAGTACCTGCCCGAGTCGTCCACCGCGCTCGGCTTCGGCTTCCGCTGCGGGTTTCTCGGCTTGCTGCACCTCGACATCGTGCAGGAACGGCTGGAGCGGGAATTCGACCTGAACCTCATCACCACCGTCCCCACGGTGGAGTACCACGTCTTCCGAACCGACGGCACCCAGCTGATTCTCGAAAATCCCACTGAACTGCCCGACCCCTCGGAGATCAGCCGGATCGAGGAACCGTACGTGAAGGCCCGCATCATGGCCCCGGCCGAGTACATCGGCGGGATCATGAAGCTCGGGCAGGAGCGTCGCGGCGTGTACAACGGGATGCACTACATTGATACGTCGCGCGTGGAGTTCGATTTCGAGTTCCCGCTGGGCGAAATCGTGCTCGACTTCTATGACCGGCTCAAGTCGCTGAGCAAGGGCTACGCCTCGCTCGACTACGAAATGTCGGGCTACCGCGAGGCCGACCTCGTGAAGCTCGACATGCTCATCAATGGCGACCAGATTGACGCCTTCAGCGTCATCATCCATCGCGACAAGGCCTATGAGTGGGGCCGCAAGGTGGCCGAGAAACTCAAGGAACTGATTCCCCGCCAGCTCTTCGCGGTGGCGATCCAGGCCACGATCGGCAACAAGGTGATAGCCCGCGAGACCATCAGCGCCTTTCGCAAGGACGTGCTGGCCAAGTGCTATGGTGGCGACGTGAGCCGCAAGCGCAAGCTTCTCGAAAAGCAGAAGGAAGGGAAGAAGCGCATGAAGCAGATCGGCGCCATCGAGATTCCGCAGGAGGCCTTCCTGGCTGTCCTGCAGGTGGACTGACCTGCCGCCCCATCCGGAGGCCGACGTGCGCCTGGTGCTCGGCATCGATATCGGTGGAACCACGTTTACCGTCGGGGCGATCACTACCGACGGCCGGCGGATCGGCGCCCTGAAGGAAGAGCCCACCAACCCGCGCGACGGCGCCGATGCAGTGCTGCATCGGATTGCGGCGGCCGGGCGGACGGTGATGGATGAGGCCCGGCAACTGGAACCGGAAACCGACTTCATCGGCATCGGCGCGGGCGCGCCGGGGCCGCTCGACGCCGAGGCCGGCGTCGTACTGCTCACGCCCAACCTTGGCTGGGTGGACTACCCGCTGCGTGACCGGCTGCAGGCAGCGCTCGGGCTGCCAACCGTCATCGACAACGACGCCAACTGCGCCGTGCTGGGTGAGTGGTGGCGGGGCGCGGCGCAGGGGTCGCGTCATGCCATCGGCTTTACCATCGGCACCGGGATCGGTGGCGGCATCATCGTCGATGGCAAGCTGTATCATGGGGCGTCGGGCTGCGCCGGCGAGATTGGGCATACCACCATCGAGGCCAACGGCCGGCGTTGCGCCTGCGGCAATTATGGCTGCCTCGAGGCGTATGCATCGGGGCTCGCCATCGCGCGGCGCGCCATCGAGGCCATCGAGTCGGGGGAAACCACCACGCTGCTGGAGCGCGCGGGCGGCGATCCCGCACGCATCACGGCGCGCACCGTATACGACGCGGCGCACGAGGGCGACGAGCTGGCACGGGAACTGGTGCACGAGACCGCGCAATTTCTCGGCGCCGGTGTGGCCAACCTCGTGAATGTCTTCAATCCCGAAGTGGTGGTGGTGTGCGGCGGCGTCACCCGCGCCGGTGACCTCCTGTTCGTACCGCTCCGGCGCGAAGTGACGCGCCGCGCGTTCAAGCCGGCGGTGCAGGCGGTGCGGATCGTGGCGCAGCAGCTCGACGCGCCGGGCGTCTTTGGTGCAGCGCGGGTGTTTGTGGAGCGGGCGGGATGAAGGCGGTCGTAAGTCGTACGTCGTATGTCGTACGTCCTGCGACTTGCGACCTGCGACACTTACCCAGTGCCGGATCCAACCCGTGAACCGCATCGGCGTCATTGGCTCCCTCGTCTGGGACAGCATCCACGGCCGGGATCCCGCCGCGCCGCCGGTGGAGGAATGGGGCGGCATTGCCTACGCCCTGGCCGGCCTCGACGCCAGTCTCGATGATGACTGGCAGATCGTGCCGCTGATCAAGGTGGGCCGGGATCTGGCCCGCCAGGCCGGGGAGCTGTATCGCACCCTGTCACACCTTGCGCCCGGTACGCGGCCCATTGAGGTGGACGTCCCCAATAACCGGGTCGAGCTCTACTATGAGCAGACCGTGCGGCGCTGTGAGCGGATGGCGGGCGGCGTCCCCGGATGGACCTGGCAGGAGCTGGGGCCGCTGGTGGCCGACCTCGATGCGCTGTATCTCAATTTCATTTCCGGATTCGAGCTCTGCCTCGGCACGGCCCAGGCGCTGCGGCGCGGCTTCTCGAAACCGATGTACGCCGACCTGCACAGTCTCTTTCTTGGCATGCACCAGGACGGCATGCGGCAGATCCGGCCGCTGCCTGATGCACCGTCGTGGTTCGAGTGCTTTGACGTGGTCCAACTGAACGAGGACGAGATGCGACAGCTCTCGGACGAACCACTCGAGGTGGCGGCCCATGCGCTGGCGCGGGGCACCAGGGCCCTCCTTGTGACCCTCGGTGCGCGCGGTGTCGCCTATGTCGCCGATCCCGCGTTCGACGGGTTCGGCCGGCCGGGGCCGGGCGGCGCCATTCGCAGCGCCCGTCTTGCGCCGCCAGCGGTGGACGCGCTGGACCCGACCGGCTGCGGCGACGTGCTTGGCGCCGCGACCATGGGTCGCCTCGTGTCGGGCGATTCGCTGGACGCAGCCATCACTCACGGCAATCGTCTCGCGGCGCGCAACGCCACCCTCCGGGGTGCGAGCGCACTGGCGCCGCTGCTCCGCGGCGCGCTGGTGGGTGTGTGACGCGGGTAGTGCAGGTGCCGGCCAGCTTCGATGACCGAAGCTTCGACCAGTTTGCCGAGGCATGCGGAGAGTGGCCACCCGACGTGCGGCTGCTCATCGATGCACGGCAGACGCAGTGGTTCTCGCCCTACGGCCTGGTGGGGCTGCTGACCGCGGGCCAGGCGCTGAAGGACGCCGGCCTGCCGCAGCCGCTCTTCACCGCCCCGCAGAGTGATGACGTCAAGCGCTACCTGGCGCGGACCGGATTCTTCGTCCACGCTGAAGGGCTGTTCGAGATTCACGGGCGGGTGCCCAAGGCCGCGACCGGCCCGACCGACGCACTGCTTGATATCCGGGCCATCCGGGCCATCAAGGATGTGCACGAGGCGGTGCGGGGCGTCTCCGACAATGCCACCCGCATCCTGGTGGAGCAGCTGGGCATCAACCCGAAGGAGACGTACGGCTTCGGGATGGCGCTTTCGGAGGCATGCCAGAATATTGTGGAACATGCCGGGGCCGCCGGCTGGGTGGCGGTGCAGAGCTACACCTGGCGCCGGCGGCTGGGCCGGCGGGTGGTGGTGATTGCGGTCAGTGACAGCGGCGTAGGTTTCCGGCATTCGCTCGAGGCCACGCACGCTCGTCAGTACGGAGAACGCTGGGGAGACGGCGCGGCCATCGAGGCGGCGCTCATCCAGAATGTCAGTCGCTTCCGCGATCCTGGTCGTGGCCAGGGACTCGCCTTCATCAAGCGGTTCATTCACCAGTGGAACGGCAAGATCTCGATCCGCAGCGGCACAGCGCGACTCTCCATCGTTCCCGACTGGGATGACGACGCCCCGCTGGCCGAACACCTGCCCCGCTTTCC
>DAIMFY010000126.1:0-6343 GCA_036724295.1 Gemmatimonadales bacterium
CCCTCACGATTGTGGTTCCGGTTTCGCCCCGGAGGGCGGCCGGGCCATCGGCCAGTCGGGCGATGACTGCGCGTCCGCTGCCCGCACGAACAAATCCCGCGGCCGCCTCGAGCTTGGGCCGCATGCTGCCTGCTGCGACGCCGCCCGTCTGCAGCAACGCGTCGGCTTCGGCAAGCGTAAGCCGCTGCACCGGTGCCTGGTCAGGAGTGCCCCAGTCTCGATAGACGGCTTCGACATCGGTAAGGATCATCAGCACTTCGGCGTCCAGCTGCTGCGCGAGCAGCGCGGCCACCAGATCCTTGTCCACCACGGCGTCAACGCCCTCGAGCCCGAGCAGAGGATCCCGATAGACCGGAGGGCCGCCGCCTCCCGCGGCGATCACGATAACGCCGGCGTCGAGCAGGCGCCGCACCAGCGGCGCCTCGACAACACCGAGCGGCCGCGGGCTTGCGGCCAGGCGACGCCAGTGTCCGGCGCCATCCTTCCCCACCGGCACCCCCGCTTCGCGCAGCGCGTCGGCCCGGCTTTGCGACATCTCATGACCGATCGGCTTGGTGGCGTGCTGCAGGCCCGGATCGGCAGGGTCAACTTCGGTCTGGGTGATCAGCGTGGCGACGGAGCGATCAATCCCAGCGTCGACGAGGCCGTTCTCCAGTGACTGCTGCAGCATGTAGCCAAGCCAACCGGCGGTGCCGGCCACCAGCACGCCCAGCGGCAGCGGTTCGACCTCAGCCTTGCTGCGCTCGTGGCGGACCAGTTCATCGCCCACCTGGGGCCCGTTACCGTGCACGATGGCGATGTGCCAGCCATCACGCGCCAGCTCGATAATGGGCGCCACGCTCTCACGAGCGTGCCGGAACTGGTTGGCGATGGTCGCCTGCTCGCCAAAGCGCGACAGGGCGTTTCCACCGAGGGCGAGCACCGCGGTTCGCGTCATGGAGAGAAACCCCCGGCTTCAGGAGAGCCATGAAAGGTAGCGGGGGGGCGCAAGGGGGGACAAGCGGAACTACGACGAGAGATAAGGGACGAAAGACGAGGCAGGCACCACTCGTCTCTCGCCCCTGGTCTCTCGCCTACCCTGCGTAGCAATACGAACAGCCAAGTTCCTGGGCGCGTCCGACCGCCATCACGCCGGAGGGAACCACCTGGACTCCAGGGAAGAGGCCGGCAATCCACTCCTGCTTCACGGTGTTGGCATCCATGTTCATTTTCTTGGCCGCTGCCGCGCTATACACGCCAATCGCCGCGCCGCAGCACCCGATCAGCACGCCCGACTTGACCAGCTCGGCAATTCCGAGCCCCGGCAGCGGCAGGCCAGTGATCGTGGCGTAGGGATTTGCCGTGGCCGGCGCGTCACCGTTCTTGATGCCGAACATCTCACCGAGCTTGTACTTGGCCCACAGGGAGTCCTGCATGGCGAGCGGAATGGCGTGGTGGCGCAGGATGGCCATCGCCGTGGTCGACTCGCCAGGATACGTGCCTTCCGTCGTCAGGAGATAGACGCGGGGCCAGACACCCGGCATGCCCTCGTTCGGATACGGCGCGTCGAAGACCTGTCGGTGCTTGCCGGTGAGCTTGCCGAACCAGGCGTCGAGTTCGGGATCAGTCCCTCCCGCAAGCCGGGGCGCTCGTTCGGCGGCCAGAACGGCCGGCGCCGAGCCACTCAGTCCGAGTGCAGCGGCGGCCAGGGCTACGCGGCCCAGGAAACCACGACGAGGGGTGGAGGCATCATTGACGGAGAACATGAGGGGGATCTCCTGCTGCATGGTGTGACTGGACGACATCGGATGGATTTCAAGGTACGTTGGGACTCCGGTTTGGATAGAGGTGTCAGTCTCCAGCTCTGAGCACACCCCGCAGCGACTCGAAGGCCCGGCCGAACGCCCCCCAGTCACCGCTGCGGAGCGCCTCATCGGCGATACGCATCCAGTGGCGGGCCTCCTCAAGCGTGCTGCCGCCCTGCCCCGGCGCCAGCGGGCTGGAAGTGCCGAGCAGGTTCTGCCAGGCTTGCGGCAAGGTGCGACCGGCGCCCAGCCGATCGGGCAGCGCCACCGAAACCCAGACCACTGCGGGACGCGCCCCGGGCCGGGCCGCGGTGAGAACTTCCATCGCGGCGAGCCCCTCGGGCGATGTCCAGAGATGGACACTTCCGGCCGTGATCTGGCCACCTTCTCCTGCTACCGAATCCTCGATGGGCGCCAGCGTCGCGAAGCGGCCCCACATCCGTTCCAGCGCCGACGGGGAGCCGAGCGGCGCCTTGCCCTGCAGCACTACGCGAGGCGGGCCGCTGGCTGGCATGATCAATATCGCAAAGAGGTGGTCCGAGCCTGACAAGGCCACCTGCCAGACCTCTACCGGATGCGCCCCGGTTGTCCACGCCAGTTCCGGGTGTGCGCCGTCCTTTGCCAGCAAGAGCGGATCGGTGCCCGTGGTCTCGGCGAGGCGCTCCACGAGCAGCCGCGCCTGGACATCCGAGAGCGCCAGCGGGGGCCCTGCCGCCAGGAGCAGCGAACGTGGCAACTCAGCCGAGGGACGGACGACGCCGGACGCGATCCGGGCCCAGGCTTCAGACAGCGCACCGCCGTCCCGCCGCAGGTAAATCGTGGTCCTCCCGCTCTCCGGTTCGACCACGCCAATAAAACCGGCCCGGAGCATCCGGTCGAGCCCGCCCTGCCATGCCTGCGGGAACGTGAGCGGAAAACGATTGCTCGCCACGTAACCATCGGCCAGCCAGACCACGCGGCCATCGATCACCGCTGAGCGCGCTCCGGCCCACGCAGCGAACGGTGCAAGTCGCTCGAGCCGGGCGAGCGGATGCAGTGCCCAGTCGATGTGGGACACGGTAAACGGCAAGCGCGACTGGGTGGCCCAGCTGAGCACCAGGCGGCTGAGCGGGGAACCCGACGCGACGCCCCGCGAGGAATCCACTTCGGCTGTCGGCGGCGCGCCCGGCCGCGCGGCCGCCGGGGAGAACGTGACAAGCGGATACAGCGTGGGATAGGAGAGCGAATCCTGGAGCCGGTACGCGAGCGCGCCTCCTCCGGCGCCGGTGCTGTCGGCGGAAATGGCCACGAGTGTTGCGGGGCCGGTTGGGGGCTCGACCAGTGCGAGCCAGGCTGGTCGCGCAGCGCCGCCCACCGGGATGCTCGCGGCAGACACCTGGTGCACCTGGGCGTCGGCTCCGAACAGGCGGGCGACGGCTGTGCGATCCAGCAGCGGCGCCGCAACCAGGCGCACCGAGTCGCTGGCCCCGGCATTCCCGAGGCCGAAGGCAGAATCCTGCAGCGCGAGCCGCGTGGAATCCGTCACCCCGGCCGACCGGGCCGGAACCAGCAGAGGAACGCCGGTACGCGCCACCGCCGACGCGAGGCCGAGCACCGCCCAGCCAGCCGCGAGGAGTGCGTGCCGGCCGCGCGCGGCCCAGAGCGCCGAGAGAACTGCCACCATGAGGGCAGTGCCGGCGAGCACCGGACCGACCAGGCCACTGCGCCGGACGGAAGCGATGGCGTCGGCCGAAGTCGCGGCTGCCACGAGCGTATCGGTTCGCAGCAGGAAGCCCCAGGCGATGACCAGCGCGAGCGTCGCGAGCATGATACCGAGGTGGCGACGGGCATGGTCGTTGATGGCGGGCCGGCGGCGCTCGAGACGAAGCGCGCCCATGATGGCGTAGAGCATCACGCCGGACAGCAGAGCCAGAAGTGCAAGCGCCAGGGCAAACGTATGCAGCAGTTCCCACAGCGGGAGACGCGCCACGTACCAGCCGGCGTCCCGCTGCAGGAGTGGCTCCGCCACGCCCAGCGTGACGCCGTGCAGGGCCAGCAATACCGTGCGCCACTCGCCGGCAAGGGCGCTGCCGGTAACGAGCCCAAGACAGACGCCGGCGGCAAGGGCAAATCCCTTGAGGGCGGTGGGCCGGACGACCTCGCGGAATCGCAAGCCGCCGACGTCGCGCAGGATCTGCACCGATCCGACGGCGCGGACGACGATGAGCATGTGGAGGATGAACCAGGCGGTGGCGACGATGACCCCGGCGGCGCCGAGGCCCAGGTGCCAGAGATGCCAGCGGGTGACGGCGCGGCTGGCGCCGTCAGAGAACTGTGCCGCCCACCACCGATCGGCGAGCAGCTCGGCGACGAATCGGCCGGCGAAAAGGCAGAGGATGGCGATGCCGGCGGCACCGAGCACCCAGGCCCGGCGTCGCGTCATCGCTCAGGCGTGGACACCCTGCCCCGCGAGCCACTGCATCACCTCACCGCGGTAGGCGTCGAGCAATTCGGGTCGCTTGGCTTCGAAGCGCAGCACCAGGACGGGCTGGGTATTGCTGGCGCGGACCAGTCCCCAGCCCTCCGGAAACGACATGCGCACGCCGTCGATGGTATTGACCGGATAACGCGCGGAAAAGTATGCGGCGGCGTCCGACACGATCTTGAACTTGCGATCCTCCGGGCACGCGACCCGGATCTCGGGCGTCGCGAAGGTCGCGGGCACGTCGGAAAGCAGCGCCGCGAGACCATAGGGCGCCTGCGACACAATCCCGAGCAGCCGGGCGGCGGCAAAGAGCGCATCATCGAACCCGAAATAATCGCCGCCGAAGAAAATGTGACCGCTCATCTCGCCGGCCAGCGGGGCGCCGAGCTCTTTCATGCGTGCCTTGATGAGCGAGTGGCCGGTCTTCCACATCTCCGGCTTCGCACCCGCCTTGCGCAGCGCCTCCGGCAGCACGTCGGAGCACTTGACGTCGAAAATGACGGTGGTGCCCTTGCCGAACCGCTGCACCGCGTCGCGACCGAAGAGAATGAGCAGCTGGTCCCCGAACAGGATGCGGCCGCTCTCATCCACCGCGCCGATCCGGTCGCCATCACCATCGAACGCGATGCCCAGCTCGGCACCGCTCCGGCGGACCTCGGCCTGCAGGTCCACCAGGTTTTCCGGCACGGTAGGATCAGGATGGTGATTGGGGAAGCTGCCGTCCGACTCGCAGAAGAGCGGTATCACGTCGGCGCCCGCCTGGCGGAGCGTCTGCACGGCGACGACACTCGCCACGCCATTGCCGCAGTCCACTACAACACGCACCGGGCGCTCGAGCTTGTTGCGCTCGCAGATGGCATCACGGTAGCGGCCAAGAATCGAGGAATCGGCCCGCTCGGCGCCGGTTCCGGTGCGCCAGCGTTCGGTTTCGATCAGCTCCCAGAGATGGAGAATTTCCTCGCCGTGGAGCGACTCGCCGGCGGCGACCATCTTGAAGCCATTGAACTCGGGCGGGTTGTGGGAGCCCGTAACCTGGAGGCCGCCGTCAGTCTTGAGGGCGTGCACGCTCAAGTAAAGGGCGGGTGTCGGGACCATGCCGATGTCCACCGCCGTGGCGCCGGCATCCACAATGCCCTGTCGTATGCCCGCCGCGAGTGCATCGCCCGAGGGGCGGTTGTCGCGCCCTACCGTCAGCACCGGCGCCCGCCCCACCTTGTCCCACGCCACGGTGGCAAATGCGCGACCCAGCGCGCGGGCGAACTCGGGAGTCAGCTCCTCATCGACGATGCCACGGACGTCGTACTCCCGGAAGACCGTCTTGGGCACCTTCATGACTCAGCGTCCCGCGCGGGGAATCTGGGTCGTCGCCAGCTGGCGCACGCTGTCGATGGCTACGTCGATGGCATGGCGCGGCGCCACGCCGAAGACCAGGAGCGCCACGACCGCGATGCCGGTAACCCAGGCCGCCGGCCGCGGCAGCCGGAGGCTGTGCCACTCGGCTTCTTCACCTGGCTCGCGCATGTACATCGCCATGATCACCGGCAGGTAGTAGCCCGCCGAGATCACGCTCGTGATCACGAGGACGACCGGCAGGATGTACTGATGCGCTGCTACCACCGCCTGGATGATGTACCACTTGCCGATGAAGCCGAAGGTGCCCGGGAAACCCAGCAGGCTCAGCATGCAGATGGCCATCGCGAACGCGGTCCACGGGCGACGGCGCGCAAGGCCCGCGATGTCCTCGAAGCGCACGGCGCGTTCGCCGTTCCGGCCAAGGGAACCGAGCAGGATGAACGCAGCAAGGGTCGTCAGCGTGTAGGCGCCGAGGTAGAGCATGACCGCGCTGGCACCAAGATGGGTGCCGGGCCAGAGCGCCGCGAGCAGGTAGCCTGCATGCGCGATGGAGCTGTAGGCCAGCATGCGCTTGAGCGTCTTCTGCGCCAGCCCGATCAGGTTGCCGACCACCATCGTGACAACCGCGAGCACTCCAATGACCGGCTGCCAGAACTGGTCCAGCGACGGGAATGCTTCCACGAGCAATCGCGTCAAGGCGATGAACGCCGCCACCTTGACGCCAGTTGCCATGTAGCCGGCG
>DAIMFY010000127.1:0-1861 GCA_036724295.1 Gemmatimonadales bacterium
AAACTAACATCGCGGTCTAGTCGAGCAAGGGTCATGCCGAATCATTCCGCTTTGATCGTAAAACTCACCGTCGCGCTGCCCTTGGCCGCCAGGTCTCCGCCGACCCAGAGAAGCTGCCCGGTGCCAAAGGGGAAATAGTTGCTCAGTCCCACCCGCGTGCCCACCGACATGATCGAATGCGCTTCGAACTCCTCACCCAGGCTGGCGATGGTAAGCGTCCGCCAGGCGCCGAGATTACCGGCGCTCGTGAGGGTGCCGACGGGCACGTCACCCTCTTCGGTCGTGGTGCTTGTACCGGAGATGGTATTGACCACATGCACGAAGGGCGTGACAGTCAACTCGTACGTACATGCAGCAAGGTTCACCTGCAACTGGAAGCGCGACTGCCCTACTCCGGTAGCGGGTAGGCCGTCGCCGATCAACGTTTCGACCACGTTCGGCGTTGAGTTGAAGTCCACGACACGGTCGTTCATGGAGCTGCTTCCGTCGAGAAGTCCCGACCATTGGACGGCCGGCACCTGGCCGCCGGCCGGAAGGAGCGTGGCCGTGAGGTCACCCGCGTGTCCCACGCTGACCTGCTTGTTCTCCGCCGTCAGGAGCACTTCGGCATATTCGTAACTCAGATCGAGCGACCATTGCTCGATCATCTCGATCCCGTCGCATGCGAGCGCGGCAGGCACCACGTCCAGATCCGCCGAAGCGGTCAAGCCGGCGCCCGCGGTCGCAGTGATCACCGATGATCCCGGCGAGATGCCCACCGCCAGCCCAAGGGGTGCCAGTGCCACGGCCGGGTTGCTCGAGGCCCATTGCACCACGGGGAGTGGCGCGATGGTGCCGTCGGTGTGGTGCGCAGCGGCCGCAAACTGCACCGTTTCACCAACGTGGATAGTGGCTGCGCTTGGCACAATCTCCAGAGTCACGCCGCCAGGCGAGATCACCGTGACGGCCGCCGTATCGGACTTGCCGCCGGAGGAGGCAATCACCATTGTCGTCCCGGCCGACACGCCGGCAACGGTCCCCCCACTCACGCTGGCGATGCCAGGCGTTAGCGACATCCAGCTGACGCTGGCATTTGTGAGCGGGATGCCGTCGGCATCCGTCACGAGCGCAGCAAGCGATCCGTGGCCACCGACCAGCAGCGTCAGATCGGTTGGACTGACCGATAACGCTGCGGCCCCCGTCTGCCGGTCTGGGCCGGTGTCCCCTCCGCACGCGATGGCCACCGTCGCCAGGAGTGCCAGCCGTGCGATCCGCGACAAACCGTCGGCTGCGAAATGGCAGGCCGACGCTTCCCTCAGGCGGCAGCCCCTCACGGCAGCCTCACCAGTTCCACGCGCCGGTTGTTCTGGCGCCCTTCAACCGTCGCATTCGACGCGACCGGCTTGCTGTCACCGAGGCCCGTCGTTTCAAGCCGCTCATCGGCAATCCGGTAGTCCTGCACCAGCGCGGTTTTCACCGCCGCCGCGCGACGCTGGCTCAGCCCGCGATTGGTGGCCGCGGCGCCGACGTTGTCGGTGTGTCCCTCGATGCGAAGCCTGAGGCCGGGATGCTCACCCAGCATCGCAGCGATTGCCTTGAATGTTGGCGCCGATTCCGGGCGTGGCTGGTCGCTGCCGGTGTCGAAGAGTATGCCTTGCGTGGCAACCCTCCCTTTGGCCGCCAGATCGTCGTACAGCGACTTCCGGCTCTCGGCCACCCGGATTCGCCCGACAAAGGCAGCGTTCTGCGCGCTGCGCGCATCCACGACGATGGTCAGTGCATTCGAGCGCTCGAAATTGGCGTTCGGCACATTGATGACTCGCTGCTCGTCGAGATAGACCTTGATCGCATCGGTCGCGATCTCTGCCTCGCTTTGATGCTG
>DAIMFY010000127.1:1871-6342 GCA_036724295.1 Gemmatimonadales bacterium
CCTTGATGTACTGGCCATCGCCCAGGATGCGCAGGTGCCCCGGCTTGCCGCGATACCGGGCGCGATTGGCCTCATTGTTCTGGAGCGGCACCTCGCCGCCACCGCCACCGTCCAGACCAGCACCGTCACTGCCCCAGCGTATGGTGGAGGTCGCCCGGCCGGTCGTGGCCTCGGCGCTGCCGCTGATCTGAAATGCGGCGCCATCGAGCAGAGGCCGGTTGATGAAGTCAATTTCGATGGTGAACCGTTGCGGCAGCACTTCGGGCAGCGGAATGGTGAACACGCTGTGGCTGGTGGCGCGAATCAGTCGCTGCGCGCCGAGCTCCGCGACCTCCATGTTGCCTCGCCTGAAGCCGAGGCGCTGGGGGAAATTGCCCACGACATCCTCGGCAAAGTCGGTGTAGAAGATCACCCGCTCCCCCGGAACGAAGTCGTAGTTGACCCAGAGTGACGGTGATGTCTCCGGCAAGGGAAGCTTTCCCGCGGAGGCGTCCGTGAGCGTGTCGGGCGTCGCCGATGGCGCAATGGCCTCGGCCGCCTTCTCGGCCACGGCCTTCTTAACCTTGTTCTTGAGCAGCTTGCCGAACTGGGCGCTGGCGGGTGCTGGAAGCACCAGCGCGGCGGTGACGGCTATCGCGAGCACGCGGCATGCGCCGAGCGGGCCGAGCGCCCGGGTCGACCGCGCGGCGCCAGTCACTGCAACTCCCACATGTGCCCGCACGCCTTGAGATCGGCTGGCTGGGTATTCTGCTGCGCGCGCTTCACCAGCTTGTCCCTCACCTTGGCCGCCCGCTCGGCGGCGGCGGCATCGGGCGCCTGGTTCATCACGTCGCGCACTTCCTCCACCGTAAGCCCGAGGCACTTGGCGGCGGCCGCCTCGTTCAGCTTCATGTCGGTGCCAGGTGAGCCCATGCCACCCATCGCGGCTGCCCCTGGCATGAGGGCACCAAGCGACGGCATGGTGCCATCCGGAAGGCTCACGCCAGCCCCTTGAGCACTGGCCGAAGCTCCCAGGGCGCCTCCGACCGCTCCACCGATCGCGCCGTTGACGGAGCCGCCGCCGGTCATACCACCGGCGGGACAGGCGTCCGATCCGGCAGCGGCGGCTGCCGCTGCGGCACCGGGCACGGCGTTGCACGCGACCCCCTTGGCCACGCCCTGAACAACCTTGTTGCCGGCGACCTTCTTGACCCTCCCGAAGAGTCCACCGTGGGATCTGGTCGGAGCCACTGAGGCGGAATCCGCCGTGACGGTGTCCATCGTACCCTGTGCTTGCACCTGGGCTGGGACGACGGACGTGGCGCTCAACGCCGCAAGCAGGATCAACTGGCTACGTGACATATGGACCTCACGAGAGGAATAGGCAGGCGCGCTTGTGCGATTGCGCACCGCGCAACACTATTCCCAAAGCATCACCTCCCGATCACCTGGTAATCTGATGTCCGCCAACTCATTGCGACTCCACTGTTTCGGTGGGCTGTGGCTGGAAGGTCCGGCCGGTCCGCTTGCGGATGCGTCGTCGCAGCGCAGGCGCCTGGCGTTGCTGGCGCTCATCGCAGCCGCAGGTCCGGCGGGCATGAGTCGCGACCGGGTGCTTGCCATGCTCTGGCCCGAGAACGACTCGGACCGGGCGCGGCGCGCTCTGGCTCAGCTCATGTATTCGATGCGTCGCTCGCTCGGGTGCGCCCTCATCGTGGGAGAAGCGGAACTGCGGCTCGACCCGGACAGCCTGACCAGCGACGTGGGGCAGTTCCTCGACGGCGGCACCGATCTGGAGCGCGCCCGGCTCTACGCCGGCCCCTTCCTCGACGGATTTCACCTGACTGGCGCGCCGGAGTTTGGGCATTGGGTCGAGCGCGAGCGGGGTCGCCTTGCGGCGGTCGCGCACGCTGCGCTCGAAGGCGCGGCACGAGCCGCCGATGGCGATCACGCGCTCGCGATTGACCTCTGGCGCCGCCGCGCCGCGCTGACGCCCCTGGACCCCACGGCGCTGCTCGGTCTCATGAACGCACACGCCGCCGCCGGCGACCCGGGGGCCGCTATCCGGCAAGCGCAGGTTTTCGCTTCCCTGGTGCGGGCGGAACTGGAGCTGGAGCCGGACCCACGGGTTGACGCACTCGCCGCACAGTTGCGAGCCGAGATGGCAAGGCCATCCCCGAGACAGGCAGCTCCCGCCCAGCGTCTCACCCCGCACTCGACCATGACCGGGCGACGAGCCGGCGACGCGCCCCGGCCCTTGCCCTCCTCGACTGCCCGTCGGTGGCGCATGTGGGTGTTCGCTGCCGGCGCCGTGCTCCTCGCCGCCATGGCCGGCCGCTCATTCTGGCCGGCTCGACCGCAGCCGCCAGTCCTGGCTGTCACCGATTTTCGCTTCACGACACCCGACAGTGGCCAGGACACCCACACTTTTACCGACATGCTCGCCACCAGTCTTGCGCGGCTCGATAACGTACAGGTGCTGTCGAATGGACGGGTACAGGAGGCGCTGGCGTCACTTCGCCGCAAGAGCGGAGAACCTGCCACTCTCGGGCGGGCCGCCGCTGCTGCGGGCGCGACTGAACTGTTCGAGGGATCGGTTGACACTGCTGAGGCCGGCCTCCAGGCGGAGATCCGGCGCGTCGACGTGGCGACCGGCACGGTGCGAGGCGTCTACCGCGTAAGCGCCCCAAATCTGTTCCAGCTTGTCGATGCCGCGACCGCCGCGCTCGCCGCGGATCTCGGCACTGCGCAGCCCACGACGGCGCTGGCCGATGTCACGACCCATTCATTGGCGGCCTATCGCCTCTATGCACAGGGCGTTCGGCTGTACAATCTCGGGGACGCCGCGACGTCCTACCTCGTGTTCGAAGCGGCCTTGTCGGAGGACTCCCTGTTCCCGATGGCAGCGTACTACGCGTGGCGCAGCGCGGCCTCCGCCGGGAGCGCCCGCGAGGCCGCCGCGTACCAGCAGCTTCGCCGCGTGCAAGGGCGTGGCAGCGAGCGCGAGCGTCTCTTCATTCAGGGTACCGTGGCGACCGGACTTATGGATCTCTCGGCGCTCGCGATCGCGGAGACGCTCGCCATCCGTTTCCCCAGCGAACCCGACGCACATCTTCTGCTCGGCAACGTGCGAGCCATCAGCGGCGACTTTATCGGGGCCATGCGTGAAGCGCGACGTGTACGGGAGATGGAGTCGGACCTGGGCACGGGCGCGGCCGCCTGCCGAGCCTGCGATGCCTACCTGCTCGAGAGCGGCGCCCTGCTGGCGGCCGATTCCCTGGCAGCGGCCGAATCTGTAGCTCGCCACTGGCTGCAGGATTATCCCAACTCGGTCTCTGCCGCGGGCCGGCTGGCGGAGACACTCGAACGAGCCGGGCGCTTCACCGAGGCCAATGCGCTGTTGCTGGCGAGCGATTCCATGGGAGGAAGGCCCCGGGTAGATGATGCGCGACCGCTCATCTATCTCATCCGCCAGGGCCGCTTCGGAGAAGCCGACGCCCGGCTGCGTGTGCGGCTCAAGGGAACGCCAGCCGAGGCCACGTCGGCGCGCTGGCTCCTTCTGATCAGTCTTCGCAGTCAGGGCCGCTTTCACGAGGCACTGGAACTCGCCCGGCAGCCGATTTCACAGGCGGCGCTGCCGCCCCAGGTGCTGGGCCACGCGTATTTCGAGGCCGGAGAATTGTCCGCCGCGACCGCCGCCCTGGACTCGCTGGCCGCGTTGCAGTCGGATTTCCGAAGCGAAGGCACCCGCGCCCGCTCCCAATCATGGGCGTTGGCCCACCTGGCAACTTCGCTGGCGGCCCAGCGCGACACCGCACGGCTCGCGGACGTCGCCATCCAACTGGAGCGGGTCGGCGCTCGCAGTCTCTATGGCCGCGACCGGATCGCCTTTCACTATGCGCGTGGGATGCTGCTGATCGTGACGGGCAAGGACCTTGATGCGGAACAAGAACTCCGGGCGGCCATGTTTTCGCGCACCGAGGGCTTTTCCCGGGTGAACTTCGAACTGGGCCGCCTCTACCTGCGCCACGCCAGACCCAGGGCCGCCCTGGACGTGATCGAGGCAGCCCTGCGAGGGCCGATCGACGCGTCGAGCTACTACGTGACGCAGACTGAACTGCGCGAATTGCTTGCTCAGGCGTATGACACGCTGGGAATCGCGGACAGCGCGGCGATGCTCTATCACGAGGTCGCGAGCGCATGGAGTGGGGCGGATGAACCGTACCGTCAGCGCGCCACCATGGCTGCGCAACGAGAAGCTGAACTCCTGACCGCGAGGTGATGCGAGCCGGCACTCCACCCGTTGGGCTGATCCCTCGCTGCGCTCGGGATACCGGGTTCGCAATGACGACGAGCGGATCCCTCGTTCCGCTCGGGATACTGGACCGGCGATGAACTTACGGGGCTGCCGTTGGCAGCCCCGTAAGTTCAGCCGATCTCAGTACATTCCGCCCATTCCGCCACCCGGCGGCATGGCGGGGGCCGGCTTGTC
>DAIMFY010000128.1:0-2632 GCA_036724295.1 Gemmatimonadales bacterium
TCGTACTCCGCGAGGGCTGCCTGGCCGCATTGGAGCGGCCCATGCGCGATCATCAGGAGCTGGCCGGCGTGGGCGCCTCGATCGACAACTGCGCCGCCCGGCTGTCGCTACGCTGGCGGCTTCGGCGCCTGCTTTTCGTCGTGCCATCCCTGGCTCCGGGACGATACTTCCGCTCCGGTGTATCGACGCCGTGGCGATACATGGAGCCGGCCCAGGCCCTCGTAGCCGGTGACTGGCTTCCTGGTGGAGCAGTCATCTGGAGAACGGCCCCGGTGCGCGCCCTCGGATACGCGGAGCCACTTGACGGGTACGGAGCAGGCGAGGACCTGGAGTTCAGCCTGCGGATGGCGCAACATGGCCCGCTCGCCCTCTCGCGGGAGGCGCGCCTCCTGCATCTCCAGTCGGGGGAGGGACGGCCCGACCCGCGGCGCCTGGGATATGAGCTGCTGCGGAATCGGATCTATATCCGGGATGTCACGGCGAGATGGCAGGGTAGCAACCGGCCCTGGTTCGTGTACGCCATGATCGTCGAGACCCTCATCGAAAGCCTTGATCTGTTCCGGCCAGCGCTCACCCGACGTACCGCGGCCTACCTGCTTGGGGTCTTCGATTGCGTCCGCGAGCGTCTGGGCCGTCGCTCTCGGCCAGCCTCCGTGCTGAAAGGGACGGCCGGCTGATGTGCGGCATCGCTGGCTTCTGGCGCCCATCCGGACTGCCGCCCAACGCGTTCGAGCACCTGGCGGCAATGACGGGCGCGATTGCGCACCGAGGGCCTGACAGCAGCGGACACTGGTTCGATGACGGAACCGGCATGGCGCTGGGCCACCGCCGGCTCGCCATTCTCGATCTGAGCGACCAGGGGCATCAGCCGATGTCGTCGGCCAATGGGCGCTTCCAGCTGGCCTATAACGGCGAAGTGTACAATTTCGCGGAGCTCCGGCGCGAACTGCGGTCAGCGGGCGCGGCGTTCCGCGGCGACTCGGACACCGAAGTCCTGCTGGCCGCGTTCGAATCCTGGGGTGTGGAGGCGGCGGTGCCACGGTTTGCGGGCATGTTCTCGTTCGCACTCTGGGATGCGGCCGAGCGTGCGCTCTACCTCGTGCGCGACCGCCTGGGCGAGAAGCCGCTGTGCTATGGCTGGCAGGGCGACACCTTTCTCTTCGGTTCGGACCTTCACGCGCTTCGCGCGTCGCCCGCATGGGATGCCACCATCGATCCCGGAGCGCTGTCGCTCTACCTGCGTCATGGCTGCGTACCGGCACCCTGGTCGATTTACTCCGGTATCAGCAAGGTGCGCCCGGGCACGATGCGGATCGTGCGAGAGCCCACGCCCGGGGCCGAGCCACTCGAACGTCCGTATTGGTCCGCCAGCCGAATGGCCCGCGAGGGGCTTGCCCATCCACTGAACGGGAGCGACCAGGAACTGCTGGACGCTGCCGACGTCCTGCTGCGACGCGTAGTCCTGCGTGAAATGCGATCTGACGTCCCTCTTGGTGCGTTCCTCTCCGGAGGCGTGGACTCCTCGCTCGTCGTCGCCCTCATGCAGGCGCAAAGTAGCCGTCCGGTCAAGACATTCACCATCGGCTTTCGTGAGACCGGGATGGATGAAGCCGGGTACGCGCGTGCCGTCGCGGCGCATCTCGGTACGGAACATCACGACGTCTACCTGACGCCCCCCGAGCTGCTCGCCACCATTCCGATGATGGCGACGGTATATGACGAGCCGTTTGGCGACTCCTCGCAGATCCCCACGACGCTGCTGGCGCAGCTTACCCGCCGGCATGTCACGGTCAGTCTCTCGGGCGATGGCGGCGATGAACTCTTCGGCGGGTACCACCGATACCTTCGCGCCGGTCGGATCTGGCGCCGCTTGCGCGTCCTCCCTGACGCCCTGCGGCGGACGGCGAGCCGCAGCCTGGAGCATGGCGCGCTGGCGTGGACTCGCCAGGGCGGAGGGAACGAGTTCATGCATCGCGCCTCGCGCGTCGCGAGACTGATCGGCGTCAGCAGCGGAGCCGACTTTTACCTGCACCTGATTTCGCTGAGCCGGGAACCCTCGGAGTTCCTGCCGGGCGTCACCGAGCCGCCCACGGCGTTCGCCCTCGTGGGAACGGAGTTGCCCAACGAGACGCTGCTCAGCCAGATGATGTACCTCGACCTGGTCAGTTATCTGCCGGACGATATACTGGTCAAGGTTGACAGGGCCACGATGAGCGTCGGCCTGGAATCGCGCGCGCCGCTGCTCGATCATGAGGTTGCGGAATTCGCGTGGCGCCTGCCACGGCGCGCAAAGATCCGGGACGACCGTGGCAAGTGGCTACTGCGCCAGACGCTCCAGCGCTACCTCCCCGAGGCGCTCATCAGCAGACCCAAGATGGGGTTCGCTGCCCCAGTCGGAAGCTGGCTGCGGGGTCCACTGCGTGAGTGGGCTGGTGACTTGCTCGCTCCCGACCGACTGCGCCGGGCGGGCCTGTTCAGCCCCCAGGCCGTCGCGCGCATTCGCGCCGCCTCGGAACGGGGAGTACGTCAGTGGGATGCGCAGCTCTGGTCACTGCTGATGTTCGAGTCCTGGCGTGATGGCGAGGCAACGGCCTCTCCCGTGCTGGCCGTGTCATGATCGCCGTCACATCGG
>DAIMFY010000128.1:2642-6318 GCA_036724295.1 Gemmatimonadales bacterium
AGCCCCGCGCACGCGCCATCCCGCGAGACTCGCTGGCCTCGGGCGCTTCTTCGTCTTTGTGGTGGTCGCCGCCTTCGGCGCTACGCTGGTGCTCGACCTCCGGGTCGCACTTACGGCGCTGATGCTGGGCGCGTTCCTCGCAGCCGTGGTTGGGTTACGTGTCCCGGTTGTGGGGCTGCTGGGCCTCGGATTGCTTTGTACGCTGGACGCGATGGCTACCCCATTGTTGCTCACCGGCGGTCTCTGGCGCTGGAACACGCTGAATTACTGGCTCCTGGCCGTCACACTGCTGTTTGCGCCGCTGCTCATGCGTCACCGCGACGCCCGTCTCGGCACGCTCGTTGCCCTGCTTTGCTGGCTGGCAATCGGACTCGCATGGAGTCCCGATGTAGCCGGCGGCGCCCAGCACATGCTGGGTGCCGTGGCCCTGTTCGGCATGCTGGTGTACTTCCTGCGAGCCAGTCAATTCCGCGGCAGCTGGTACTGGCTCGCGGTGGTGAACGGCGTGACCGGGCTGGCCGCTTCCCTGGCATTCCTGCGCCAGCAGTCGACGCTCCCCTACCTCAACGAGAATATCTGGTCGCACGCACCGGTCCTTGGAACGCTCAGCGTGGTGCTGGCATTCGCGGCCAGTTCGCTGTCACGTCGGCGTCAAGTGCTGCTCGCGGGACTCGCCGCAGCCAACGCGGGCATGGTCTTTCTCAGTGGAAGCCGGGGCAACCTGGCCATTGTGCTGGTCGCGCTCCTTGCGATCGCGCTGCTGACTCCATCGCTGGGACAGAACCTGACTGTGCTGATCGCCAGCGTGCTGCTCGGGACCGGTGTAATCTCGCAGTTCCCTTCCCTTGAGAAGCGAACCATCGGACGGCTGGAGATCATGGTGAACTCGCACGAATCCGCCCGCCGCCGCACCAGCGGCAGGTTCGACCTCGCGCTGGGTGGCTGGTACATCTTCCAGGAACACCCGATGGGGGCAGGCACCGGGGCGTTCCCTCGGAGGTGGGCCGAATTGGGTGTCCGAAAGGATATCTCGTCCTTCAAGCGCGGCGTGCCCATGTCCGCACATGCGGGCTGGGTCAAGACTCTGGCGGAGAACGGGATCCCTGGCATGATCCTGCTCATCACGTTCGTGAGCAGCTTTGCCGTTGCCGGCTGGCGCGGCAGAGGATGGCACTTGCGGGTCCTGGGCGTGACGGTGACCAGCGTAATCGGTGTCGGGCTGCTTTCCACCGAATTCCAGTCGAAGTCGCTGTGGTTCCTGGCCGCCGGCGCGACGGTCCTCCTGGCGGCGACGCGGCCCGTGCGGCCGAGGGTGCGACCCCGGAAGGCTCGCCGCCGCTCGCGACGCAGCCAGGCTGACGTGAGATGACCCGTCCGCCGCAACCGCTCCGCATCGCTTTTGTTGCCGGCACCCTGTCCCAAGGCGGCGCCGAAAAGCAGCTTGTGCATATGGTGGCGGCACTGCAGACGGCCGGCGCACAGGTCCAGGTGTATAGCCTGCTCGCCGGTGGTCATTTCGAGCCGGTGCTTAATGGAATGGGCGTGCCCATCGTGCATGTCGGCCAGCGGGATAACCCCGTCATGCGTCTCTGGCGCCTGATGCGCGAGCTTCGGCGCTTTCGGCCACATGTCGTCCAGGCGGCCCACTTCTACGTCAATCTGTACGCCGCGCTGGCGGCGCGCATTATTGGCGCGGTGTCAATCGGTGCCATCCGCAGCGATGGCATCAAGGACGCACAGGACACGGGCCGGTGGGCTCGCTGGCTGCTCCGACTTCCGGAGGCGCTAGTGGTCAATTCCTTCGCCGCCCGGGAACGCTCCATCGGCAGTGGTGTTGCACCCACCCGAGTTCACGTCATTCCGAATGTGCTGACGCTGTCCCCTGGCCCTGCGCGCGACGAGGCGACTGCGCATGAAGGCATCCAGGCTGTCGCTGCTGGTGGACTGTATCCTGACAAGCGCTTCGATCGATTCATCGCCGCGCTGGCGCTGGCGCGCAGTCGGCACCCGGAGCTCCATGGAGTCATCGCCGGCGCAGGACCGGAGCGGGAACGGCTGGAACGACAGGCCGGCGATCTTGGCCTCACGCCGGTGGGACTCCGCTTCGCTGGACATGTATCAGACCTTCCGGCGCTGCTACGCCAGTCACAAATGCTTGCCCTCACCTCAGCGCATGAAGGATTTCCGAACGTCCTGCTCGAGGCGATGGCCGAAGGGCTGCCGGTCATCACCACGCCCGCCGGCGACTCGGGCCGGGTCATCCTCGACCGTGTGACAGGCTATGTTGTGCCGTTCGATGACACCGCCAGGCTGGCGGATCGAATGGTTGAACTCGCGGCCTCAGCCGAACTGCGGCATCGGCTCGGCGAGGCCGGCCGTGCCCGGGTGGCATCGGAATTCAGTCCGGGCCGCCTTGCAGACCAGTTGCTCGCGACGTACAGCGGGGCTGCGCGGCGTCGCCGCGCAGCCCCGCTGCTGTCCATTCTCGACCACTCCAGCCGCGCACGCAACGCCGAACCGGAGGCCCGGTGCCCCGCGTGACGCGTAACTGCGCAGCCCGGGAATCTGTCTCCCGTACCGGCTCAGTACTTCCTGAGCACCACGAACACACCGAACTGCGTGCCGGTGGACAGGCTGTTGCTCGCCCGGCCAAGCGGACGCACCGCGGTCATCGCCGAGAGCGGGATGGTCACCGAGCCGCCGCTGAATGTCCCGCTCGCAACCGGAGCACCATAGAAGTCCTGTGCGTTCCGGACTTCGTAGGAATCACCGCCGCGCAGCACGCCGGACAGGTCGGCAGAGACCGCGCCGGCGTTGCCCCAGTTATAGACGATCACGTTGGCCCGCCCCGCCTCGTACTTGTTGGCCCGGACGATCACTTCGGTGCCGGAGGGGTGCGAGCTCAGGGTCATGACGCGGTTATTGGACTGCGTCAGCGAGCTCCAGTTGTGAATATCGACCCGGCCGACCAGGTAGTTGTCCTCGTACGTCAGGGAGCCGTTTGCTGTCGAGCCATAGCCAAGTTCGACGGTCTGGCCAGCATCGCTGCGATAGGTGTAATTCCCCTTCATCACGATGCCGGTAGCGGGCACGCTACCGCCGACAAACAGGTCGGGGCGGCCGCCCAGATTCGTGATCAGTCCGTTATTGAAGCTCACGTTGCCGCGAACCTGAATGTTGTTGATGTAGTTGGCGATGCTGGTGTACCCGTGCAGGCCGTAGGCCTGGTTGTCGAAGATGATGTTGTCTTCGATAACCGAGGCCGGCGTGTTGTTGTTGGCATAAATGCCGTGGTCCTGGTTCCCGTTGGTCCCGTTGTTGTAGACGATGGACCCGTAGACTCCAGAACCGGAACCTTCGACACCGAGGTAAATGCCGCTGGCCCCGGCGTCGTGTACCACCATGTTGATGAACTGGTTGCCCGGCCCACGATTGTTGACGCCCAGGCGATACACGCTCAGGGGGCTCGAGTTCATGACCTCCAGGCCCCAGAACGTGAGGTGGGCGCCGACGACGACGAGGTTTCCGTCAATGGTGGCCCGCTCACCCGGATACTGACGGATCACCACGGGCGCGCTCGCGGACCCGTTGAGATAGGCGTAGTACTGACCGGTATAGGTACCCCCACGTACCCAGACGGTATCGCCGGCCGGAATCGACTTGCTCCCGCCCAGCA
>DAIMFY010000129.1:0-6315 GCA_036724295.1 Gemmatimonadales bacterium
CTGCCCGCCCTGCCCGCCCTGCCCGCCCTGCCCGCCCTGTCCGCCCTGTCCGCCCTGTCCATATACATTCCCCAAAGCCGCTGCTTCCACGCGGCCGAGGAGAGAAAAATGACATTCGCCCCGGGACATCCCGGCATCCCACCCACCTGGTGCTCCAGCGACAAGGACATGGTGGCGGCCGCACTCGGCCCGTCACGACTCTGGGCCACCATCGGCCACGGCATCCTGAACGAGGTATACTGGCCCTCCACGGGAAAGCCCCAGGTCCGCGATCTCGGCTTCATCGTTGCCGGCCCGTCCGGCTGGTACGACGTGAAGCGCGTTGCCCAGTACACCCTTTCGCTTCCTGCACCGTACATCCCGGTCGCCACCGTAGTGCACCACGGGGCGGATTATGAGCTCGAGCTGGAATTCGTTCCCGACCCGTTTCGCGATGCCGTCCTTATCCGCTACCGCCTCACTGGCGAGCAGCTCCGTCTTTACCCGTTGCTGGCCCCGCACCTCGAACCGCTGGAACAGGGCAGCACAGCCCGGGTCGAGAGCGAGACGCTGACAGCGGTCGGTGGCAGGGCCGCACTCTGCCTGGCCGCCGAGGGCGGGTTCCAGCGCGGTAGCGCGGGATACGTGGGCACGTCGGACGGCTGGCAGGATTTCAACCGCAACGGCCGCATGACCTGGCGCTACGACGAAGCCGGCCCCGGCAACGTGGCGCTGATTGGTGAACTGCGGCAGAATGCCGGAGTGATTGCGCTCGGACTTGGTGTATCCGTGGCCGGCGCCTCCAGCATCGCGAGAGCGGCACTGGCCTACGGATTCAGCGCCAGCCGGGACGACTTCGTTCAGGAGTGGACGGACTGGGGCCGCTCGCTGCACCTGCCCCGCGGCCCCCGCAAGCTCAGGGAAGCCGCCATGCTTTCCGCCGCGGTGATCAAGATGCACGAAGACCGGGTGCATCCCGGCGCCATCGTGGCCAGCCTGTCGGTACCATGGGGCAACACTCGCAACTCGCTCGGCGGCTACCATCTGGTGTGGACCCGCGACGCGCTCGAGGCGGGCCAGGCACTTCTCGCCGCCGGCCAGACCAACGATGCCCGGGGACTGTTGTCGTACCTCGCTGCCACCCAGCGCGAGGACGGCCACTGGCCCCAGAACATGAGCCCGGACGGGACCCAGTTCTGGCCCGGCATCCAGCTGGACGAAGTGGGCGCTCCCATCCTGCTCGCCGCGCAGCTTCGGGAAGAGGATGCGATCGATGGCATGAGCGGCATCGATTACATGGTGTCCCGGGCCGCCTCCTATCTCGCCCGGCATGGACCGCTTTCGCCGCAGGACCGCTGGGAAGAGAATTCCGGCGCCAGCCCATTCACCCTTGCCATCGAGATCGCCGCACTGGTGGCGGCAGCGGAATGGCTGGAGGGCCGCGACCGGGAGTATGCACTCTCACTGGCGGACTGCTGGAACGAGCGGGTGGAAGACTGGACCTACGCCAGTGCCACCGACCTCGACGCGCAGTTCGGTACCAGCGGGCACTACGTCCGCATCGGACCCGCGGGCCATGAGGGGCTGCACGGCAGGGTGCAGGTACTCAATCGCGAGGAAGGCGGCGACATTCCCGCAAGCCTGCTGGTGGGACAGGACTTCCTCTACCTTGTCCGTCTTGGGCTGCGGGCGGCCGATGATCCCCGCATCACCGACTCGGTGCGCATTACCGATGGCCTGCTCGCAACGTTGACGCCCTGCGGCGTCACCTACCACCGCTACAACGGTGACGGCTACGGCGAAAACGCAGATGGGACACCCTTCGATGGCGCCGGCATCGGCCGCGGCTGGCCCCTGCTCAGCGGCGAGCGCGGGCACTACGCCCTCGCGGCAGGCCACGACCCCAAGCCATACCTCGAGTCAATGCTATGCATGAGGGGGCACGGCGGCCTGATGCCGGAACAGGTGTGGGATAGCGACCCGATTCCGGAGCACTTTCTCTACCCGGGAAAGCCGAGTGGCAGCGCCATGCCGCTGGTCTGGACCCATGCGGAATTCCTCCAGCTCTACGTGGCGCGCTCTCGCGGAACACCGATGGATTTTCTCAAGTGCGTGGATGCCCGCTACCACGGCCATCGGCCTCGCGCAGCCACGTGGCACTGGCGCGCCGAAGTTCCCTTCGCCGCCCTGCCGGCAAGTCGGGCCCTCGTGATCGAGGACCGCGTTCCCTTCACGCTGCACTTCGGCATCGACGACTGGTCGTCGCCAACCGACCGCGCTGCGGAACCGCTTGGTCTCGGCATGTTCGGTGTGCGATTCGAGCCAGCGGAGCTCACCGGTCGGAGGAAGTTGCTCTTTACGCGGCGGTACGAGAGCGAGTGGGAAGGGAAGGATTGGGAAGTGGGGCTGTGAGCTGCGAGCTGTGAGCGGTGAGCTGTGAGCTGTGAGCTGGGCGAAGTCACCGCTGATAGCTCATAGCCTTCAGCCTTCAGCCTTCAGCGCCACGCCACTCGCCGCCTCCTCCCCAAACCCCGGCCCATCGGTCGCGATTTCCATCAGCAGGCCATCGGGAGCGGCGAAGTACATGCTGCGGAAGTGACCCCGGTTGAATGGGCCCGAGACACCCACGCCGAGGGATTCGAGATGGTCGCGCCAGGCGAGCTGTTCCTCGTCATCCGCGGCGCGGAAGGCCACGTGGTGCACCTGACCGGTGCCAACCCGGGCCTGAAATTCCGAGCCGGGCCAGCCAAAGCACGAAAAGGAACTGTGCGGCGCGACGGTGTAGCCATCGTACACGCCCCAGAACCAGCGCCGGGTGTCGCGGGCGTCCTGGTTGAACGTCCGCTTGACGAGGGTGAGGCCGAGCGTCGCCGAGAGAAAGTCTCCCATGCGCTCGAGATCGTCGGTGATGGTCGAGACATGATGTATGCCGGTAAGGCGCATCGGATCGGCAATCTCGACCACGGGATCAGGCCAGCTGCGCGCGGCGATCACCGCATCATTGCGGCGATCCTTGAGTTCCGCATCGGGCGGCAGCATGTCGCGCCGGCCCAGCGCATCGGCGGGCTCGTCGACGGCGTAGCCTGGACCCTCGGTGGCGATCTCCAGGATGTGGCCATCGGGATCACGGAAGTAGATACTGTGGAAGTAGCCGCGATTGAATGGCCCTGAGACACCCACACCATGCTCGCTCAGCCAGCGCTTCCATTGGAGCTGCGCTTCTGCCGTGGCCACCCCGAGCGCGACATGGTGCACGCCGCCCACTCCCCACTGCCCTTTGTGCCCATCGGGCCACTCGTAGAATGCAATCAGGGTCCCAGGCTCACCCCGTTCGGCGCCGAAGCACAGGTGGTAGGCACCCCGGTCCTCGACGTTTTCCGAGCGCACCATGAGCCGCAGGCCGAGCAGGTCACGATAGAACTGCACGGTCCGCTGGGCATCAGCTGCGACCAGCGTGACATGGTGAAAGCCTGCAGTGACAGCCGCGCTCATGTATCAGGCACCTTTCGTGACCTCAGGCGGCAACGGCCTGGGCCTCGATATGAATACGGATTTCATTCCCCACCAGGACGCCGCCAGCTTCCAGCGCCTTGTTCCAGGTGAGCCCGAAATCCCGGCGATCGATCTTGGTGTCGGCGCTGAAGCTGACACGGGTGCCGCCCCAGGGATCCTTACCTTCTCCTTCGAACTCCACCGTGAGCGTCACGGGGCGGGTCGTCGTGCCGATCGTGAGCTCACCCTCCAGGGTGAAGGAATCGCCCGGGTTTTTCCAGGAGCCGGAGATCTCCGAGCTGCGGAACCGGATGTCGGGATACTTCTCGGTGTTGAGAAAGTCCGCCGAGCGAAGATGATTGTCGCGATCCACCACCCCGGTGGTGAGCGAGGCCGGGTCGATCCGCGCCTCGGCCGATGAGGCGGAGGGGTTGTCGCGATCGATGGTGATGGTACCCTCCACATTGGTAAAATGCCCGCGCACATTCGTGATCATCATGTGCTTGGCGGTAAACTCGACCAGGGTATGCGCGGGGTCGAGCTTCCACTGGGTCCGGACAGCGTGTGCGGTGTCACTTGGCATTGCGATCTCCTGGATTTATCTCCGTATTGAACTGTTCAGTTGTGAGACATCTCCCCTGAAAAAAGCGCCCTTACTCGGACGCATGAGGGACCTGCCGCAACGAGAGCCCCAGCTTGCGCAGCAGTTGCGCAGCGGTTTCCTGCTCCGCCGGTGTCAGGGCCGACATGACCTCGCCAATGACCCTGGCGTGCTCCGGGAAGATGGAGCTGATGAAGGTCCGTCCCTTGGGCGTGAGCGCCACGTAGTTGGCGCGCCGATCGTCGGGACAGGGCCGCCGCTCAACCAGGCCCCGGGCCGTCAGGCGGTCCACCAGATAAGTGATCCCACCACTGGAGACGAGTGTCCGGCGCTGGACTTCACCCGCCAGCATCGGGCCCTTGTGATACAAGGCCTCCAGCACCCCGAACTCGGCCAGCGTAAGGTCATGCCGCGCAACATCTTCCCTCGCTCGGCGCTCGATGCTTGCGGTGGCGCGCGACAGCACGACCCAGAGCTTGAGGGCGCGCTCGATGGCGGGAGCGGAGGCAGGGGCGGAGGCTGTCATCTCAGGGGTAAGATAAACGATCAACGGTCTACGGTCGACCGTAGACCGTTGATCGTTGACCGTTGACCGTTGACCGTCGACTCCTCACGGCCACAGCCACCCGAACACCCCTGCCGTCACCAGCGCGTAGACCAGCCCGTCGATTGTGGCGCGAAGTGTCGTTCCCCAGTTGCGGCGGAACCAGATGGACGGAGGCCAGAGCGCGCCGGCATAGCCGAGGAATGCCGCGAGTGCCACGACATGAAAGACCGGGAGATAGGCCGTGCCTGGCGCAAGCACATGCCAGGCGAGGAGTCCCACCAGCGCGCTTATCACCAGCGAGTACACGAACCACATTCCCAGCTGCGGGCCCATGGACATGTCGCGCCGGGGCAGGAAGGTCGCGATGAAGACGGGCCCGGCCTTCCACCTGGCCTGGAACTCGGGTGACTTCATCTCCGCCATGGAATCGCACTGGGGCACGATGTAGTCACCGGGTGCGATGTCGAAGGGGCGGAGCGCGGCCATGACCGCGTCTTCATCCGGCACCGTGCGGAAATCGTTCCGGTGCCAGAACTGCAGTGCCATGTGAATGATGGCACTGACGATGAACACCGCGACGGCGGAGAGCAGGATCGGGAGCCAGAGCGAGCCGAATGGCGTCATGACGTCCTCGGTGGAATTGGGGTGCAGCCAAGCTGGGAAGGGATGCTGCCACCGTCAAGATTGTGCACGCCCTCGCTGGCGCAGGGACGCGCGTTCCGATAAGTTGCAGCATTCCGTCACAACAAAAAGGAAGGGTGAGTGGACCTGCGCACCGAGCTGCAGCAGCATCTGGGCGCCGCCTATGTGCTCGGCCGTGAGCTGGGCGGTGGTGGCATGTCCCGGGTTTTTGTTGCCGACGACGTCCGGCTCAGGCGCGCGGTAGTCATCAAGGTCCTGAGCCCCGAGCTGGCGCAGGGGCTCAACGTGGAGCGCTTCGAGCGCGAGATCCAGCTCGCCGCTTCCCTTCAGCAGGCCAATATCGTCCCGCTCCATTCGGCCGGAGATGTGGGCGGACTGCCTTACTTCACGATGCCCTTCATCGAGGGCGAATCGCTGCGGGCGCGCCTGGCGCGTGGGCCCATGCCGATCAGCGAAATCGTGAGCGTCCTGCGCGACATCACCCGCGCGCTGGCGTACGCGCACGGCCGAGGGGTGGTGCACCGCGACATCAAGCCCGACAACGTCCTCCTTTCTGGTGATGCCGCCGTCGTCACCGACTTCGGCATCGCCAAGGCCATCAGCGCGTCCCGCACCGGCGGCGGCAACAACGCCACCCTCACCCAGCTGGGCACCTCGCTGGGCACGCCGGCCTACATGGCGCCAGAGCAGGTGGCCGGCGACCCGAACGTGGATCACCGAGCCGACCTCTACGCCCTTGGATGCGTCGCCTTCGAGTTGCTCACCGGGCAGCAGCCCTTCGGCAACCGCACGCCCCAGCGGATGCTGGCCGCGCATCTCACCGAAACCGCGCCGGACGTCACGACCCTGCGGCCGGATTGCCCACCGGCACTCGCGGCGATGCTGCCCCGGCTCATGGCCAAGAATCCTGACGAGCGGCCACAAGCGGCGAGCGAGCTGTATCCGGCGCTGGACGCGAGCGCCACCAGTACGAGCGGCACCACCATGGCGTTCGCCGCACCCGGCATGTTCAAGAAGGCGCTGCTGTGGTACGCAGCGGCGCTGGTGGCGGTCG
>DAIMFY010000130.1:0-6309 GCA_036724295.1 Gemmatimonadales bacterium
TGTCGAGCCGGAGCGAGGCGTAGAACTTGAGCGCCTTGCCACCGGTGGTGGTTTCCGGGTTGCCGAACATGACGCCGATCTTTTCGCGCAGCTGGTTGATGAACACCACGGCGCAGTTGGAGCGGTTGATGGCGCCGGCCAGCTTGCGGAGCGCCTGGCTCATGAGGCGAGCCTGGAGGCCGACGTGGCTGTCGCCCATTTCGCCCTCGATTTCGGCCTTGGGCACCAGCGCGGCCACGGAGTCGATCACGACCAGGTCCACGGCGCCGGAGCGGACCAGGATCTCGACGATCTCGAGTCCCTGTTCGCCGGTATCAGGCTGGGAGACGAGCAGGTCTTCGACGTTGACGCCAAGCTTCCGGGCGTATTCCACGTCCAGCGCGTGCTCCGCGTCCACGTAGGCCGCGACCCCGCCGGCCTTCTGGACGTTGGCAACGAGGTGGAGCGACAAGGTGGTCTTGCCCGAGGACTCGGGGCCGTAGATCTCGGTGATGCGGCCGCGCGGGACGCCACCGATGCCAACGGCGGCGTCGAGGTTGATGGCCCCGGTCGGGATCGAGGCAACCCGGACCCGGGGGGAGTCGGCCCCCATGCGCATGATGGAGCCCTTGCCAAGCTGCTTTTCGATCTGGGAGATGGCGAGGGAGAGCGCCTTGCGGCGATCGGTGGCCAAGCGGCTGTCGTCAGCCATGGGAACCTCAAATAATATTGTGACTGGTTTTGCTACACTTCAGAATGACAAGATCAAGCTAACACCGAAGACAGGCCGAAGCAATAGTACATTGGTGTGTAATTTTAGGTCACTTTGGAGTCGTAGGTCATAAGTCGTAGGTCATAAGTCGTACGTCGTAGGGTCGTACGACTTACGCCGTACGACCTACGACTTAGATCAGGCTCTCCCTGGGCCGGAACGCGTCCTCCACATGCTCCACCACCCATTTGCCCCGCTCCCAGTTCACCTGGATCACATCGAATCGGTACTCGTCGGCTGGGCGCCGGTGGCGGAGGACCCAGAGGGCCGCGGTCCGGGCGATGTCGCGCTGCTTCCGCCAGCCGATCGACTCGATGCCGGCACCGAAGGCGTTCGAGCGCCGGGTCTTCACTTCGACGAACGCCACCAGGTGACCGCGCCGGGCTACCACGTCGAGGTCGTGCCGGCCAAGGCGAAAGCGGTGCGCTTCGATGTGCCAGCCGCAGGAGGTGAGATAGGCCATGGCCTCGTGCTCGCCTTCGACGCCCTGCCTCTGGCGCGGGTCCTCCCACTCGTCGATGGGTGTGAAGCGGCGTGACATGGGAGCAATCTGTGGGATGCCCGCCAAGTCGTTACCACCCCGGAATTGCGAGCGTGGGCCAAATTATGCGGCGAGATCGTGCCAATCTTTCTCACACGAAAACACGAAAGCACGAAAGCGTGGTCTGTCTCAGCCGAAAACCACACGTCGCACTACCAGTGTCGGTGCATTGAAATTGAGTAGCAATCCAACGCGATTGCCCGAACCCTTGAGATAAGCCCGTAGCTGTGCGAAATGCGTCGAGTGCAGCGTCTCGACCGCTTTCAATTCAACCACGAGTGCATCCTCAACCAGCAAATCCATGCGGCCGACTCCGACCTCAACGCCTTCAAAGATGACATTGATGGGTCGCTCTGCCTCGAAGCGCAGATGACGATGGGTCAAGGCGACCTTCAAGGCGTTCATATATGTCACCTCCAGGAATCCGGGACCTAGCACACGATGAACTTCAATTGCTGCGCCGATGACCGCCCCCGACAATGGCTCGAATTCATGGTGCATTGGACGCCCCGCATCTGACTCTTTCGTGCTTTCGTGCTTTCGTGTGAGCCTCACCGAACCAATCTGCAGCCAGACATCCGCCCAGTCGCTCCCGGCCATCGCACCTCGGCACAAAAAAACGAGCCCGGCATGTACGCGCATGCCAGGCCCGTGACCCTCGACCCTCGACCCCTGACCCTCGACTATCCCGAATACTCATCCAGCTGATCGAACCCGATCAGCACCTCGCGAGGCCGGCTGCCGTCGGGTGGTCCCAGGATCCCTGCGAAGTGCAGCTGGTCAATGATCCGCGCGGCCCGGCCATAACCGATCCGGAGTCGCCGCTGCAGCAGCGAGGTCGACCCACCCTGGTTCTGGATGCACGCCTCCGCCGCCTCCCGGAAGAGTGCGTCACGGTCATCGGCGGCACCATCGCCCCCACCCACCTCGCCGTCCCCTTCCTGCGTCCGCACCATGGCCAGGATGTCGCTCTCCACCGGCTCGGCGGCCGCCGCCGCACGCCGAGCGTCGCGCCTGGCCACGTACCAGTCCATCACGCGCTCGGTCTCGTCGGTGCCGATGTAGGCGCCTTGCATCCGCATCGGCTCGTTCTTCCCCGGCGGCAGGAACAGCATGTCACCATTCCCCAGCAGCGCCTCGGCGCCGTTGCCGTCGAGAATGGTCCGGCTGTCCACCTTGCTCGCCACCTTGAACGCGATCCGGCTGGGGAAGTTGGCCTTGATCAGTCCGGTGATGACGTTCACGCTGGGCCGCTGGGTGGCCAGGATGAGGTGTATGCCGATGGCGCGCGCCTTCTGCGCCAGCATGGCGAGCGGCGTCTCCACTTCTCCCTGCACCGTCATCATGAGGTCGGCCAGCTCGTCCACCACCAGCACGATGTACGGCAGCGGCCCCTCGGTGTACTGCTCCTCGTCCGGCGGCGCAGGCGGCGTGTCGGCCTCTTCCGCGGATATGGTGGTGAGGTTGATCGCGGGCCGCTTCGGGTTCCTGAGCTCCTTGCCCTCGCCCAGCTTCCGGTTGAAGTCGACGATGTTGCGCGCGCCGTTGGCCTGCAGGAGCTCGTAGCGCCGGTTCATCTCGAACACGGCCCACTTGAGCACCGCGGCCGCATCGTGATTGTTGGTCACCACCTTGTGGCGCAGGTGGGGCAGCGCGTTGTAGATGGACAGTTCCACCATCTTCGGGTCCACCATCAGGAACCGCAGGTCTTTCGGTGTGTAGTGGTAGACCAGGCTGGTGATGATGGTGTTGATGGCAACGCTCTTGCCCGAACCGGTGGCGCCGGCAATGAGCAGGTGCGGCATCTTGGCAAGGTCCGCTACCACCGCACGCCCCTCGAGGTCGCGCCCGAGCGCCACTGGCAGCGCCGCGCGCGCGCGGGTCCACTCGCCGCTTTCCAGCAGTTCGCGCAGCGTGACAATGCGCGCGGTGGGATTGGGAACCTCGACGCCGACCGCGCCCTTCCCTGGAATCGGCGCCACCCGGATGGAGGGCGCTCGCATGGTGATGGCGAGGTCGTCGGCCAGCGAGATGATCCGCCCCGCCTTGACGCCCGGCGCCGGCACCACCTCGAACTGGGTCACCACTGGTCCGGTGGTGCGTCCCGAGATGGAGCACTCGACCTTGAAGGTGCGAAGCGTCTCGATCAGCAGTTGACCCAGGCGGTCGAGCTGCGCCTCCCCGGCATCGACATCGCGCGCGGGCGGCGGTGTCAGCAGCGCGAGCGGTGGCAGCTCGCTCTCTTCATCGATCGCCGCACGCTGGGCGGCGGCCGCTTCCTTCGACGCCGGCGCCGGCTTCGGCGGCTTCGCTTTCTTCGGACGTTCGCTTCGGGCGGGCTCCGCGACGGGTTCGGCAACGCCACTGTCCGTATCGTCGACGTCGGTTGGTTCGACAATGGCATCGGCGCCGGCAAAGGCCACCCGGCGCGCGCGCCGGGGTGGCGCCGCATCAGGCTCGGGCTCCCGCTCGGGCTCATCCCGCCGCTCCAACCGCTGCAGCGGATGCCAGGCGAAGGTGTAGAGGGTGAGGGCCGACAGCGCGAGGAAGCCGAGCAGCAAGGCGCCGGCGACTCCAATCCGCTCGCGCACGATGATGGCAAAGAAGCCAGGCAGGACGCCGGTGGCACGTGCCGCCAGGGTTCGCTCGGCTACGTCGGGCAGCAGGTCCACTCGCTGGATTTCGGTCGCCACGCCGATCAGGAACGGCACCAGCAGGCTGAGGCCGATCATCAGCAGCGCGGAGCGCCGCATGTTGAGCCGGGGTGTGCGGTCGAGTCCCGCGAGCGCAATCCCGAAACCAAGGAGCGGAATCCCGACGGCGCCGGCACCGAGGATATGCCAGAGCCCATGGCCCAGGACGCGGCCTACCGGCCCGGTCGCGGGAATGGGGAGGAGCGCGAGGGCGGCGAAGAGCCCGCCCACCAGCGCGGCAATGGCGCCGAGGCGACGACGCGAGCTCACGCGGTCACCGCTGTGGGCGCGATCGTGAGCCGACGGTCGCGAAACTGCGGCAGCACGGGGTAGGCATCGAGCCGGGCGGCATCGCGCACATCCTCGGCCATGCCCAGCTTGGCGAGGTGGCGACCGGCAGCGGAGTAGCTGAAGGGGCGCAGGAACGTGTCGCCGTAGCGGCGCACCAGGTCGAGCGCGGCCAGCGCCGCATCGTTGAGCCCTCGCCGCAGCCGGCGGCCTCCCAGGGCCGCGATGGCCAGCCGTCCCGCGACGTATGCGTCGTCCAGCCCGAACGCGCCTTCGCGTCCGGCACACATGATCACCACGTCCTGCTTGTCCTCAAGTGCCTGGCGCGCGCGCTCGCCAGCGAGCGTGAGGTTGACGGCGGCGGCGGCGAAGACGGCATGCCCGCCCTGGGAGGCAAGCAGTGCGCGAGTGCCGTTGGTGGTGGTCTGGACCACGAGCTTGCCGCCCACGGCGTCCGGGGTCATCTCAAGCGGGCTGTTGCCGAGCGCAAAGCCGGGAATGCGGACGCATTGGCGTTCGCCCGCGAGCACCGCGTCCTGGGTGCCGACGGACTGGGCCACACGCACCGCGTCTTCGCTGGAGGGTGCCGGCACCACCGCGCGCGCGCCATGGTGGAGCGCGGCACAGATGGTAGTGGTGGCACGGAGGACGTCGATCACGAAAACGGTACGCCCCGCTACATCAGCGGGGCTGAGGCCTTGCGGCGAAAACACCACGTCGAGCGTCATTCCGGGGGCTTGAGCAGGTGCGATTCGCGTTCGAGGAAGCGGGTGTCCACGTTGCCTGCCACAAAATCGGGATGACGAATGACGCGAGCCAGGAACGACACCGTCGTCGTCACGCCCTCGACGATGAAGCTGTCGAGCGCCTGGCCCATGCGCGCCAGCGCCTCGTTGCGGTCGTTGCCGTGAACGATCACCTTGGCTAGCAGCGAGTCGTAGTACGGCGGCACCGTGTAGCCTGCATAGACATGGCTGTCCACCCGCACCCCGGGACCGCCCGGCGGATGATAGGCGGTGATGACACCCGGACTCGGCTGGAAGTTGCGGTACGGATCCTCTGCGTTGATGCGGCACTCGATGGCGTGGCCGCGCAGGTGGCGGCCGTCGCCCTTGAAGCTTCCGCGCTCACCCGAAGCCACCCGGATCTGCTCCTTCACCAGGTCGAAGCTGGTGACCATCTCGGTGACGGGATGCTCCACCTGGATGCGGGTGTTCATCTCCATGAAATAGAAGCTGCCGTCCCGGTCGAGCAGGAATTCCAGCGTGCCGGCGCCGACATAGCTGATGCGGCTCGCGAGTGACACGGCGGCATTGCCCATCTGCTCGCGCAGCTCGGGCGTGAGCGCGGGGCTCGGGCTTTCCTCGATCAGCTTCTGGTGGCGCCGCTGCACCGAGCAGTCCCGTTCGCCCAGATGGACCACGCTCCCGAACTGGTCGCCCATGACCTGGATTTCGACGTGGCGCGGATGCTCCAGGTACTTCTCCACGTAGACCGCGCCGTTGCCAAAGGCCGCCAGCGCCTCGTTCTGGGCCAGGTTGAACAGCTGGCCAAATTGCTCGGCCTTCTGGCAGATGCGCATGCCCTTGCCGCCGCCGCCCGCCGTCGCCTTGATGATGACGGGAAATCCGATCTGTTCGGCTGCCGCGAGCGCCTCGTCCACATCCTCGATGGTGCCAGGCGTGCCGGGGACCGTGGGCACGCCAGCTTCCTTGGCGAGTCGGCGCGCGGTCGCCTTGTCCCCCATGGCGCGGATCTGCTCCGCGCTGGGGCCGATGAAGGCGATGTTGGACGCCTTGCAGGTCTCGGCAAACTCGGCGTTCTCCGCCAGGAAGCCGTAACCCGGATGGATGGCATCGGCGCCGGTGATCTCGGCGGCGGCAATGAGGTTGGGAATCCGGAGGTAGGAGAGGCGGCCCGGCGGCGGGCCGATGCAGACGTCGTCGTCCGCGAAGCGCACGTGCAGCGATTCGCGATCCGCTTCACTGTAGACAGCCACCGTTTCGACGCCGAGCTCGTGGCAGGCGCGAATCACG
>DAIMFY010000131.1:0-6262 GCA_036724295.1 Gemmatimonadales bacterium
GAGCGGTTCTTGCTGGTGACCAGGCCGGTTCGCAGTCCCATGGCCCGGATGCCCCGCACCATGTCTGCCACCCCGGGATACGCCAGCACCCGGCTGTCATGATGGGTCAGGTTGAAGTCTCGATACGTCGCGATCATGGCCTCGATACCGGGGTGCTCCGCCCACTCGGCGAACTGGACCCGCAGGGGCGTGCCGATCCCCGCCAGCCACTCCTCGTCCGTGCGCGCCGGAAGCCCGTGCGTGCGCAAGGTGTGGTGGTAGCTGTCAATGATGAGGCCGACCGAATCGATGATGGTGCCGTCGAGATCAAACAGGACGGTGGTGAGTTGGGGCATGGCTGAAAATAGTCGGGAAGGCGGGAAGGCGGGAAGGCGGGAAGATCTGGAGGAATGATCACTTCCCGTCGTCCCGTCATCCCGCCTTCCCGTGTCCGAAGACAACCACCCCCGCCACTCGCACCTCGAACCGCTGCACTGGCCTGGCACGCGGAAGCAGGGCCATGGCCCGGAGCGCCGAGCGGCCGGTAGAGTGGGCCAGCTCCCGGAGGAGCAGGGTCTCGCCGGCCGTACGGCCGGAGGCCGCGAGCCTCAGCACGTTGGACACCAGCCCAGCAGTGGTGGCATCGCGCTGCTCCACCGACCGGCGGCGCACATGGCGGAGGCGTTCGATCAGCGCGGGCAGTTCCGGGCGACGGCTGAGTTCCCAGACGGTGCCATTGAGGGTGGCAAGCAGGTGCCGAAGCGCCTGTTCCACCCGGGCGCGGCCGGCGCGCAGGATCTGTTCGCTGGGCGCCGCACCCCGTGTTGCCGCCAGGGCCTCGAGCAACGGCTCGGCGAGGTCGCCCACCCGGTCGCTCCAGCCGCTGTCGTCGAGCCACAGCAGCCGGCCGCCATCCATCAGCCGGCCCTGTTCATCGAGTCCGGTGATTTCGAGCCCGGCCAGCACCCCTTGGTGCCGAGAGCCAGGAATCCAGGCAAAGCCGCCGGTGGGAGCAGTAGTGGCACTGCTGGCGACAACCGCCGCGGGCCATCCGCCCAGTCCGGCATTCACCAGCCGGGCACGTTGCGGCAGGTCGGCCTTCTGCCGGAGAACCCGGACCGAATGAATGGCCCGCTCGATCATGCGTGGCGGGTCAAAGCGCACCACTTCCACCTCAGCGACGGCGGCACCGAGCCTGGCCGCCCGCCCAACCCGCTGCTCCAGCCGCGCCGGGGTCCAGGGCAGGTCGTAATGCACCACGCGCTCCGCGCGCTGGAGATCCAGTCCCTCGGCCGCGATGTCGGTACCGATGAGAATGGCGGGCGCCTCCTCCCGCGCGTCTGGCCCGAACAGGCGCAGTACTTCGTCGCGCGGCCGGCGCGTCATTCCGATGCCGGCGCCCTCACCGGTGCACCACGCGGTTCGGTGATAGCCAAGGGAGCGCCGAAGCCACGCCACGGTCTCGCGCGACGTGGCAAAGATGAGTGTCCGCCGGCCGTCGGCGAGCTCCTCAGTCAGGAGATTCGCCTTGGGATCATCCTGTGGTGTGACATCAGCCAGCAGCGCCAGCAGCGCGCGCACCCGCACCCCGTCATCCGGACAGAGCCTGGCCGTCTCGCTGCCATCGTGCACCACCGCCCACATGACGGTCTGCTCGCTGCCGGCGCCGGCCCAGCGGCGCAGCTCATCTCGGCTCACTGAACAGCCCGACTGCACGGCGTCGGCATGATTCGCGAGCAGGAAACCGTAGCGCCGGAGCGCGCCGGCCAGTGCGGCCGGGCTCGACGCCGCGGCCCTCGTGAGCACACCTCGCACCAGCGTGCGTACGCCTGGATCCGCGCTTATCTCGAGCGCGCGCACTGCTCGTATTGCCTGGTTGGCCCGGGTGCCCAGCGTGAAGTTGACGGTTCGCGAGCGCCGGCCGGGCAAGGTGGAGGAAGTCGCTGATTTCACCACGATCCGCGCCATCGCCTCCGGAAACTCCCGTCGCTCTTCCAGGCCGCGGAGCGATGGCACGCCGTAAAGCGCGAGCGCGTCGTCACGGATCACCAGCGCCAGCTGATGCAGGAGATCGTCGAGCCGGTTGATGACCGGTGTGCCCGAAAGCAGGATGGCTCTCCGGCCGGCCAGCCAGCGTGCCACGTGCGCGTAGCGCCTGATGTGGGCGTTCCGGTAGTTGTGACTCTCGTCCAGGATCACCAGCTCCTGGAGCGGCGGCAGGCGGCCGCGGCTTGCCTGCTCGTGCGTCCCGAGTGCGATGGATACGCCCGCCCTCGCGGCGGCCGCGCGCCACTGTGGCTGCACCACCGCCGGCACCAGGCAAGTGACTGGCCGGCGTGTGAGGGCCAGCGCCGCGGCCAGTGCGATCCAGGTCTTGCCGCTGCCGGGTGGCTCCGCCAGCAATACCCCGCGAAAATCGCGCACCGCCCCGATCACCCTGCGCCATGGCTCGACCTGCGCGGGGCGCAGCCACACCGGCGCCACGTCGGGCGCCATGCGAGGGCAGGCAAGACGCGCCAGCGATGCGGCGACTGCGCGCGGCGGCGCCGGCCGCAGCTCCTGCGCCGGTGCTGGAGGATCCGCGGCTACCTGCAACGATTCCGCGACAATCAACGGGAAGCTCTCAGGCCAGCGCATGGAGTGCCCGCTGGTCGCGCCGGTCGAGACCCAGGAGATCGGCTGCGATGGCGTCGAGGTCGTCCTCCGGTGGCACCCCGCGCACTCCGGCAGTCGCCAGTTCCACCAGCGCCGGATGAGCGCTGGCGGTGAGGGGAAACGGGATGCGGCCGACCACCGTCGCGTTGAAGCGGCGGAATCCTCCCGACGCCTCGGTCGTGCCGGCGCGGGCGATCGCACGGACCAATGGCGCATTCAGCCAGCCGGTGACGGCCAGGAGCTCATCTCGTTCCGCCATGCTGGCGACATAGCAGCTGTTGAGCGGAATGGCGCGGCGCAGCGATCCGATGAGCGGCGCCGCCACGAGCGTGCGCGAGAGATCGGGCCAGACGACGCGGAATCGTTCGGTTGCGCCCCGAGTCCGGAAGAGTTGCCAGTCTGGACCGCCCTGATAATCCCGCCGCGCCAGCAGCTGGCGGCGATGCGAGGCAATCCACTCGGCTGTCCGGGGCGGCAACGCCGAGAGTGGCACGCCATCGTCGTCGCAGGTCCAGAGAAGCGTGTGCCGAGGCGACGCGTGGAAGGCGCGCACGTCGCGCCCGCGGAGGAGCGGCCGCAGCAGCGCCGGCTCCACGTCGGACGGGTCGATGAATACGCGGTCCGCACCAGTCTTGACACCTAATCGGCAGCGGTAGAGTTGCCCGAAGAGCGGGTGCGTGGTGGAGAGCGAGTCGACCACCGCCGGGGCGCGCCCTCCCCGCATGATCCATGGACCCTCGCCGTAGAACGAGAGTGGTGTCCCGCCGGGCCCCGGCTCCAGGGTTGAGCGCACCAGCCGTCCCGGTGGCGGCTGCCGACGCGTGGCGATCAGCGCCATCGGATACACGGTGGCCGCGAAGTCTGCTTCGCCCGGCGCATCGAGCGGCACGACGGCATGGACGGTCACGCGATCAGTCACGACGCCGCGGATGGCAGAGCCATAGCCGGCCGTCGCCACCTTGGACGGGAGCACCAGCGCGAGCGCTCCTGCCGGCGCACTCAGCTCGATCGCGCGCTCCAGGAATGCGACCGCCAGGTCGGGCTGGTGGCGATAGCCGGTGGTGCCGTTGCCACGCCAGGAGCGATAGCGCCGGACCAGCATCGCGCGGCGGGAGGGTGGGAGCGTCTCGGCGCGCACCCATGGCGGATTGCCAACGACCAGGTCGAACCCACCGTCGGCGATGACATCGGCAAAGTGGCTGGCAAAACTGAACCAGGGCAATTGGCCTTCACGTACCGCGCGGCGGCGGCTGGCACGCAGGCGGTGCAGTTCCCGCCGCAGTTGCCGGAGATCGTTCCGGCACTCTCGCGTCAGCCGGCCGGGGACCTCGAACAAGGCGGGTGCGCGCGCGGCGTCGAGCAGGTCACGGATGCGCCGGGTGACGCGCTGCTCCGAGAGTACGAGCGACGCCACGGCGGCTTCCAGCTCCAGCCGGCGCAGGTCGCGGGTGGCCGAGTGCTTGGCTTCGCCACTCGCATGTACCAGCGTCTCGCGCACCGCCCGAAGCCGGGAGGCGAGCGGCGAGGGAGGAAGTCCCAGTTCGGGTGGCTCGAGCAGCGAGTCGCCCTGACGGATGAGACAATCGAGATTTGGCAGGGGGCGGACTGCTTGCGGCGTGATGTCACGCTCCTCGGCCACGACCGCGAGCCAGAGCCGAAGTTCAGCCAGCCGGACGGCCATCGGGTCGAGATCCACACCATAGAGGTTCCGGGCCAGGACGGCGCGACGAGCCGCGGCTGGCGCTTCACCAGTCAGTGATCGTAGCGCCGAGAGTCGTTCCAGCGCGCCCAGCAGAAAGGCGCCGGAGCCGCACGCCGGATCCAGCACCCGCAGCGCGAGGGCGCGCCGCATCAGGACAGGATCACGCGCGTCAAGGCGAGCGGAGGCTTCCTCATCAGACAGGCCGATCCCCGCCGCGAGTGCTGCTGCGATCCCCGCGTCCACCATACGGCGCACCAGTGCAGCCGGCGTGTAGTAGGTGCCCGAACTCTTGCGCGTATCGGGCGCCATGATGCCCTCGAACACCCGTCCCAGCATGTCGGGCGCTATGGAGGCGGCGTCGTCCTGGCTTTCATGCACCGTGAAGTGGTAGCGCTCGAAGAGCTGATCGAGTGCGTCGCGCCAGACCGCGCTTGGAAGGAGCACACGATGGCTACGTTCCAGGGGGTGCGGTTCAAAGAGGCCTCCGTTCAGAAACGGAATGCCGCCAAAATCCCGGACGGAGTCGGCGCGCGCATGCGCCGGGCGATTGAGGGTGCCGAAGAACAGCGGCTGGATGAGGTGCCGATGCACGTTGCGGCCGCGTGCGAGGCATCGGTCGAGCTGCTCGCGCAGGAAGGCGGGCTGGCCGTTGAGCCAACCCTTGCTCTCGACAAAATAGAGAAAGAGCATGCGCGTCAGCTGGACCAGCGCCAGTGTGCGCCGGTCCGTCGCCGTCATGCGGCCGGGCAGAGCCGCCGCAAAGCGGTCGACGGCCTGCCGAAAATCCCGGAAGAAGGCGGCGCCAGCCTCGCTCCCCGACAGGGCAGCTTGCACCCGGTCGGGGTACCAGAGATCGGCGGGCGCATCGGCCAGCCGGGCGAGGCACGCCACATGCACGGGGGCCGGCTGGTCCAGCGCCACAACGAGATGCCGGTCCCCGGAGGCGATCGCAAGTCGCCGGGCTTCCGGGTAGAATCCAAGGACCCCGGCCATTCGTCCTTCGGACGCCAGCCGCCGGGCCAGGCGCCGCACGGCGGTGGGTGGCGGGCCCTCGGCTTCCGCCGCAAGCCAGGTAAAGTCGGCCGCGTGGCCGGCGACTGCCAGCCGGGCGCATCCCGGCGCCGGCGGAATCTCGACCCAGCAGGGCCTGGCGCCGAACTCCGCCGTCAGCGACGAGAGATCGGCCGATGATGCAACGCGCTTGAGCAGTTCCGGCAACCGTCCCACGAGATGCTCCGTCAGGTGACGGAACGACAGTGGGGGCAGACGGCGATTTCAGTGTCACCTTCAGAACGCAGGAGGTAGCCGGACGATGCAGGTCGAGCCGGATCAGGCACGCCGGGACCGGCGTGCGCTTCATCTGGTACTGACGCCTGGCCGCATCGCGGCCGGCTACCTGCTCGCGGCCGTGCTCTGGATCCTGTTCAGTGACCAGGCCGCCGAACTGCTCTCCCGGGGCAATCCCGTCCTGCTCGGCAACCTGCAGACCGTCAAGGGCATGTTCTTCATCGCCGGCACGGCCGCGCTGCTCTACCTGCTGATGCGCGCCGCCCGCCGTGAACTGCTTGCCAGCGAAGCCCGGCACCGGCAGATGTTCGAGCTTTCGAGTGCGGCGTGCCTGCTGCTGGACAGCTCCACCGGCCGCATCACGGACGCCAACGAGGCCGCCGTCCAGTTTTATGGCTGGTCCCGCGAAGAATTGCTTGCCCGCCGCATCCAGGACATCAACACCCTTCCGCCTGAGCGCGTCACGGACCTGATCGCCGCGGCGCAACGCGAGGGCGGCGAGTACTTCATTTTCCAGCACCGCACGGCGAGTGGCGCCGTCCGGGACGTCGAGGTACACGCCGGGCCAGTCCTGCTGGACGGCCGTCCGATGCTCTTCTCCATCATTCACGACATGACGGCGCGCGTTGCCGCCGAGCG
>DAIMFY010000132.1:0-6248 GCA_036724295.1 Gemmatimonadales bacterium
AAGCAATCGGGTGGCCGAGATCGAGATGCCGGCAACCCGATTGCGTCGCCCCTTGGGGCTCGCAATGACTGCGCGATGCGTTCACCCCGCCTTCCCCTCCTACTTCCCGTCCTCCCGCCTTCCCGTCCTCCCGACCAGTTTCACCCCTACCAGGCTCATCACCAACAGCCCGCCGACCATCAGGGCTGAGAAATGGTCGGCGAGGATCATGCCGATGAGCAGCGCGACGGCCACGAGCAGGCCGAGTCCCGGCAGCCATGGGTAGCCCCACGCCCGGAACGGCCGCGGTGCGTCGGGGTCCTTGCGACGCAGGACGAAGAGCGCTGAGAACGCCACCACGTAGAGCAGCACGACCAGGATGATGTCCACGGCCACGACTGCGGAAAACGATCCCAGCAGGAAGAACCCCACCATCACGACGAGACTCAGTGCCAGCGCAGTGGATGGCGTGCCGCCCTTGTTCACGCGCGTCGCGAGGCGGGGGAACAGCCCATCCTCGCCCATTGCGAGAATGATGCGCGGGGCCGCCATGATCTGCGCGTTCACGGTGCCAAGGACCGAGACGATCATGATGAGGCGGATGACCGTGTCGCCGTGCGCCCCGAAGATGAGCCGCGCGACCGTGCCACCCACGAAGCTGTCGTGCGCCATGTTCTGGATGGGCAGGACGGCGAGAAAGGCAGCGTGCAGCAGAAAGTAGATCACGATGACGAGGCCAAGGCCCCGGAACATGGACTGCGGTATGGTCCGGCCGGGGTCGGTGATCTCGCCGCCGCAGTAGAGCACGGTGAAGTAGCTGTCGTAGGTGAAGATCACGCCCTGCATGGCGACGCCGAACGCCAGCAGGAGTGCCCAGCCGGATGGGATCGCGGCCTTGGCAACCGCCGCCGGCTCGGCGTGCGGCATGGTGAAGGCCGCTCCCACCAGCACCAGGAGGGCGACCGCCTTCATGAGGCTGGTGATCTCCTGGGTCCGTGCGCCCGACCGCACTCCCAGCCACTGGAAGAACGCGAGGATGCCAAGCAGCGCCAGGCCGACGAGCGCAGCGTGTCCTGCGAGTGGCGTGAAGAGCACGCCGAGATACTCACCGGCCAGCAGGAGCAGGGCAGGCGGACCGATGCACCAGTTGACCCAGTCGGCATAGCCAATGAAGAGGCCCGCGCCTTCGCCGAATGCGCGCCTGGCGTAGACGTAGAAGCCGCCGGAGTGGGGCAGCATGGCGCCGAGTTCCGAGAGGATGTTGGCACCGAGCAGGGCGCTGGCGGCTCCCAGGAGCCACGCCAGCAAGTAGAGGAGCGGGTCCGGCAGCGCCGCGGCCACGTCGCCCGGCGTGGCCAGGATCCCGCCGCCGATCGTTGCGCCGACGGCGATGGCCAGCCCAAAGAGACTGCCGAGGGCTCGGCGGAGCGACGGGACGGGCAGGATGGGCGAGATGGGCGGGTCGGAGAGGGCGGGCATCGGGGGGAGACGATACGGCACGTTTGGCCGGTTGTCCATGTGTGCTGAGAGCTGAGAGCTGAGAGCTGTGAGCTGTGAGCTAGCTTCGGCCTGCCGATCCCGCCCATCCTGCCCATCCTGCCCATCTCGCCCATCCTGCCCATCCTGCCCTATCTTCTCCCCATGCTCCCCTACCGCGATGACAATCCGACACTGGTGACGCCGGTGGCGACGATGGCCATTATCGCGCTCAATGTGGCCGTCTGGGTGCTGGTACAGGGGATGGGATCGGAGCCGGCGTTGGCCAGGTCGGTCTGTGAGCTGGGACTCATCCCAGGGGATTTCCTGGGTCGGCTGCCCGATGGCTATGCCATCCGGATGGGGCCGGGCGTTGCGTGCGTCGTCTCGGGTGAGCCCGCGTGGTACACGCCGTTGAGCTCAATGTTTCTCCACGGGGGCTGGCTGCACCTGATCGGCAACATGTGGTTCCTCTGGCTCTTCGGGAACAACGTCGAAGACTCGATGGGGCGGGTGCGCTACGTCGTCTTCTACCTGCTCTGCGGCCTCGCGGCGGCCGGCACCCAGATGTTCCTGAATCCCTCCAGCGGCGTGCCGATGGTGGGCGCCTCGGGTGCCATCAGCGGAGTGATGGGTGCGTATGTGCTGCTCTATCCCCGGGTGCGGGTGCACGTCCTGCTGATCCTGATCATCTTCATTACCACCATCCGGCTGCCGGCCTGGGTCATGCTGGGCTACTGGTTCCTCCTCCAGCTTGCCGGCGGCGCCTCGAGCCTTGGAGCCCAGGAAGGTGGCGTCGCGTTCTGGGCCCACGTGGGCGGCTTCGCGGCGGGCGCCCTCTTCGTCACCCTTTTCAAGGACCGGGCCCGGGTGGCCCAGCACCGCGCGCTGGCGCGCACCATGTGATATTACGACCATACCCATGACACACCTTCCAGCCGGCGCCCCGTCGCGCCCCGATCCGCACCTTCCGGTGCATCCGCGCAATCCAGGCATGCCGCTCGAGCTCGACTGGGTGCAGGACGTGCGGGTAAACCGAAGCGCCGTCGAGCGGCGCGCGGCGTCGCTGGGCACGCGCCGCACGGTCAAGAAGCAGTGGCAGGCCGCCTGGCTGCTCCGCGCGGTGACGCTGATGGACCTCACCACCCTGTCGGGCGACGATACGCCGGGACGGGTGCGGCGCCTCTGCGCCAAGGGGCGAACGCCGGTGCGGCCCGACCTGCTGGAGGCGATGGGCGCCAGCGGGCTTCCGATCCGCGTGGCGGCGATCTGCGTCTACCACGAGATGGTGCAGGTCGCGGTTGAAGCGCTCGCCGGCTCGGGCATCCCGGTCGCGGCGGTCTCCACCGGCTTTCCGGCCGGTCTTTCGCCCTTCGAGCAGCGGCTCGGCGAAATCTCCGCGTCGGTCGATGCGGGCGCGGAAGAGATCGACATCGTCATTACCCGCGCCCATGTGCTCACCGGCAACTGGCAGGCACTCTATGAGGAAGTGCGCGCCTTTCGCGAGGCATGCGGCGACGCGCACATCAAGACCATCCTGGGCACCGGCGAGCTCGGCACGCTACGCAACGTGGCGCGCGCCAGCCTGGTGTGCATGATGGCCGGCGCTGACTTCATCAAGACCAGCACGGGTAAGGAAGGGGTGAATGCGACCCTTCCGGTCGGGCTGGTCATGGTGCGGCAGATCCGCGAGTACCTGGATCGCACTGGCTATCGCGTGGGGTTCAAGCCGGCGGGCGGCATCCGCAGTGCCAAGGATTCACTCACCTGGCTCGGCATGATGAAGGAAGAGCTGGGCGATGCCTGGCTCAGGCCCGAACTCTTCCGCTTTGGGGCCAGCAGTCTCCTCACGGACATTGAACGCCAGCTGGAATATTTCGTGACCGGCCGCTATTCGGCCAACTACCGTCACCCACTGGGCTGATCATGGCATCCATCAGCGAGATCTTCGAGACCATGGAGTACGGCCCGGCGCCGGAAGCGGCGGCGCCCGCGCTCGACTGGATCGCGGAGCACGACGGCGCACCAGGCCACTGGATCAATGGAAAATGGGCCAGGCCCGCCGCGGGCGAGTGGTTCGAGAGTGTCAATCCGGCGAGCGGCAAGGTGCTGGCGCGCGTGGCGCAGGGAAGCGCCAAGGACGTGAACGCCGCCGTGCGCGCCGCCCGCACGGCCCAGCCCGAGTGGGCAGCGCTTGGAGGCCACGGACGTGCGCGCCATCTCTACGCGCTCGCGCGCCAGATCCAGAAGCACTCACGCCTCTTCGCGGTGATGGAGTCGCTGGACAATGGAAAACCAATCCGGGAGTCGCGCGACATCGACATCCCGCTGGTGGCCCGGCATTTCTACCACCACGCCGGCTGGGCCCAGCTGATGGAAACCGAGCTGGCCGACATGGCGCCGCTCGGCGTCGTGGGCCAGATCATCCCGTGGAATTTTCCGCTGCTCATGCTCTCGTGGAAGATTGCTCCCGCGCTCGCCATGGGAAACACGGTGGTGCTCAAGCCCGCCGAGTTCACCTCGCTCACGGCGCTGCTGTTCGCGGAGATCGCCTCAGAGGCCGGCCTGCCGCCCGGCGTCATCAACGTGGTCACCGGCGACGGCCGCACCGGCGAGCTGATCGTCAAGCATGGGGATGTGGACAAGATCGCGTTCACCGGATCGACCGACGTGGGACGCCTGATCCGTGTCGCGACGGCCGGCAGTGGCAAGCGGCTGTCGCTCGAGCTGGGCGGCAAGAGTCCCTTCATCGTCTTCGATGATGCCGATCTCGACAGCGTGGTCGAGGGCGTGGTGGACGCGATCTGGTTCAACCAGGGCCAGGTGTGCTGCGCTGGCTCGCGCATCCTGGTGCAGGAAGGCGTGGCGGAGCGGCTGGTCCAGAAGCTGCGCGCCCGGATGGAGATGCTGCGGGTCGGCAATCCGCTCGACAAGGCGGTGGACATCGGAGCGATCATCGCGCCCGTGCAGCTCGAGAAAATCCGCCAGCTGGTCCAGCAGGGAAGGGACGAGGGCGCCACCATCTGGCAGCCATCGTGGAGCTGCCCCACCGAGGGATACTTCTTCCCGCCCACACTCTTCACCGACGTGTCGCCCTCGTCGACGGTGGCGCAGGTGGAGATCTTCGGCCCCGTCGTGGTGCTCATGACCTTCCGCACGCCGGTGGAGGCGGTCGAGCTTGCCAACAACACGCGCTATGGCCTGGCGGCGAGTGTGTGGACCGAGAGCGTGAACCTGGCGCTCGACATCGCGCCAAAGCTTGCCGCCGGCACGGTCTGGGTGAATTGCACCAATGTCTTCGATGCCGCCGCGGGATTCGGCGGTTATCGGGAGAGTGGATTCGGCCGGGAGGGCGGGCGCGAAGGGCTGATGGAGTATGTGAGGCCGGTGTGGGAAGTCGGGAAGACGGGACGGCGGGAAGACGGGAAGCGAGTTGGGAAGACGGGAAGACGGGAAGTCGGGAAGCAAGCCGGGAAGACGGGAAGACGGGAAGACGGGAAGACCTGGGGGAGTGAGGGCCTCCCGCCTTCCCACCTTCCCGCCTTCCCGCCTATTGACCGTACCGCCAAGCTCTACATCGGCGGCAAGCAGGTGCGGCCGGACGGCGGCTACAGCGATCCCGTCCTCGATGCTGCCGGCGCGCATGCGGGCGAGGTGTCGCGCGGGAATCGCAAGGATATCAGGAATGCGGTGGAAGCAGCGCGCAAGGCGCGCAGCTGGTCCGACGGCACCGCCCACAACCGGGCTCAAGTGTTGTATTACATCGCGGAGAACCTGGCCGAACGTGCGCAGGAATTTGCCAGCCGGCTGGGGGGTAGTCGGGAAGACGGGAAGGCGGGAGGGCACGAAGTGGAGTTGAGCATCCGGCGGCTGTACACCTGGGCCGCCTGGGCCGATAAGTGGGACGGCCACGTTCACCGCACGCCCTATCGCAACGTGACGCTGGCCATGCCGGAGCCGCTCGGCGTGATCGGAATCGAGTGCGCGGAGCACGCGCCGCTGCTCGGGTTCGTGTCCGCCATGTCGCCGGCCATCGCCATGGGGAACCGCGTGGTCATGTTGCCCTCGGAGCGCTGGCCGCTGGCCGCCACCGACCTGTATCAGGTGCTGGAGACGTCCGATGTGCCGGGCGGCGTAGTCAATATCATCACCGGCCCGCATGCGGAGCTGCGGCCGGTGCTGGCGGCGCATGACGACGTGGACGGGATGTGGCAATTCGGGTCGGCGGAAGGCGCGGAGGAAGTCGAACGGCTCTCGGCTGGCAACATGAAGCGCACGTGGGTGGGCTATGGCCGCCCGCGCGACTGGTTCGACGGGGTGCAGGGTGAGGGCGCCGCGTTCCTCGAACATGCCACCCAGATCAAGAACATCTGGGTGCCCTACGGTGAGTGATGGTCGAATACTTCACGCTCAACGCCTCCGCGGCGCGACAGGTGCTGGACCGCTGGACCGCGCATATCACGCCAGGCCAGGTGATCGTAACCGGCGCGGCGCTGTTGCTGGTGTGGTTGGTGTGGAAGGCGTTTGGGGCGAGGAGCTGAGAGCTGTGAGCTGAGAGCTATGAGCTGTGTGATGTGAACGGAGGGTGACCAGAACTCCTCATCCTGACGTCGCGTAGCGACCGAAGAATCTGCTCGCCAGTTTCCAGGATCAGGCCGGAAGATCCTGCGCTGCGCTCAGGATGAGGAATCAGCCGGCTTCATTCGTCCCGCTCACAGCTCCTGGCTCACAGCTCACAGCTTCCCGTGTTTAATCGATTTCCCCTCCACCAGAAACACCACATCCTCGCCGAT
>DAIMFY010000133.1:0-6232 GCA_036724295.1 Gemmatimonadales bacterium
GGCGTCCTGGGACCGCCCGCCGCTCCCGCCGCCGGCACACCAGCAGCCGGGCCGGTCCGCCGGCGGGTGCGCGACGTCTGGCAAAGCCTCATTCACCTGCGATCACGGCTGGGTGCCGTCACCTGGTCGCTCTCGTTCATTGGTGTCCTTGGCTACCTCTTCGCCTCGGTCACGTACCGTCTCCCGATCGGCGAAGCGTCCATCATCCTGGGCCTGATCGGCCTCCTCTTCCTGCCGGGCGGCATCCGCTTCCCTGCCGGCGTCACGTTCTTTGCCATTTTCCTTGTCTGGGCGGCACTGGGAACCGTGGTGTCACCCTGGCGCGGGGTAGCGCTGCTATCACTGCTCGACCTGGCCAAGGTCGGGCTGATCTACCTGGTGATCGTCAACGCAATCCAGTCGCGCGCGCAGATCTGGCTGTTCATGGTGATGTTTCTCGCCTTCTTCGGCTCGCACCCGGTGCGGGGAACGGTCATCAACTATCTCACCGGCAATACCTACTTCGGCCGGGCCGCCTGGTACCAGGGCATCTTTCACAACCCGAACGACATGGCGGCCCTGACCCTGCTGCAGCTCTCCATGGCCGCGGCACTCCTGCTCACCGAGCGCCGCGGCATCGTGCGTCTCGGCGCGCTCTTCGCCGTGCTGATCCTGCCGTTCACCATCGTGGTGACCCAGTCGCGCGCGGTGCTCGTTGCCCTGGCCGTCTTCGTGGTTGGTGCAGTCTGGGGCCACCCGAAGAAGGCCCGGATCATCGGGGCGCTTCTCCTGATCGGGGGTCTCGTGGTGGCCGTCTCTCCCAATGGGGTCTGGGAGCGGCTCGAGGGACTGCGCTACGCTACGTCTACCTCGACACTGAATGAAGTGGACCAGGAGGGCTCGGCGGCGCAACGCTGGGCCATCTGGAAAACCGGCTTCCGGATAGTGAAGGAGCATCCCATCACTGGCGTCGGGCTCGGTGCCTATTCCTATGCCAATGGATCGGTGTCGGATGTGCTGGGGAACCGGGACGCGCATAGCACCTATCTCACCCTCGCCGCCGAGAATGGTTTCATGGGGCTGCTGCTGTTCCTGGTCCTGGTGGGAGCCACCCTGTGGCGCTCCATGGCGGTGCGGCGAAGGGTGCGAAAAATTTATCGTGAAGGGGCACTCCAGCTTCGCTACCTCGAGCTGGGGCTCATCTGCTTCCTCGTGGCCGGCATCTGGGGCAGTTATTCCAAGCTGACATTCCTGTATGTGCATATCGCCCTGATCTGGGCACTTGCCACCGTCTGCGAGCGCGAGGCCGCCGAGGCGCGGCGCATCGTGCTCCGGCCAGGAGCCTGACGATGTGCGGAATCGCTGGCTTTGCGGGACTTCCGCTCGAGGGCGCCGAGGCCGAGGCCCTTCTCTCGCGTATGTGTGGCGCCATCCGGCACCGTGGCCCGGACGATGAAGGCCATTTCGTGGCGCCCGGGGTCGGCCTCGGCATGCGCCGCCTCAGCATCATCGATGTCACGGGCGGCCAGCAGCCGATCGGTAACGAAGACGGCAGCGTGCAGATCGTCTTCAATGGCGAGATCTATAACCACCATGAACTGCGCGGAAAGCTGAAGGCTGAAGGCCACAGCTTCCGTAGCCACGCGGACACCGAAACCATTGTCCACGGCTACGAGGAGTGGGGTGATGACGTCGTGTCCCACCTCAGGGGCATGTTCGCATTTGCCATCTGGGACGCCCGGCGCCGGCGGCTCCTCATTGCCCGCGACCGCCTGGGAATCAAGCCACTCTATTATGAGCTGAGCGAGGGAGTGCTCCGGTTCTGCAGCGAGCTGCGCTCGCTGCACGCTGGCGGCGTAGCACCCGTCATTGCTGATGAAGCCATCGCCTGGTACCTGGCACTGGGCTATGTGCCAGACCCCATGTCGGTGTATCAGGGCGTCTGCAAGCTGCCGCCGGGACACCTGCTCACCTGGAGCGCGGATAGCCCTGGCGCAGTGAACGTGAGCCGCTACTGGTCACCAGTCCGGCCTGAGATCGCGATGAGCGAGGAGGAGGCGGTCGAGGAGATCCGCCGCCTGCTGGCCGAGGCGGTGGCGTCGCACCTCGAGTCGGAAGTCCCGCTTGGCGCCTTTCTCTCCGGTGGCCTCGACAGTTCCACGGTCGTTGCCCTCATGGCACGGGAAGCGGCGGGCCGGGTAAGAACCTTCTCGATCGGCTTCGAGGAGATGGGCTACAACGAAGCCCCCCATGCGAAGCAGGTCGCGGCTGCGCTCGGCACCGATCACACCGAGCTCATCCTCACACCAGCCGCCGATCAGGTCATCGATGGCCTGGTGGCGCTCTTCGATGAGCCTTTCGCCGACTCCTCGGCGCTGCCAACCTATTTCGTCTCCGAACTGGCCCGTCGCGACGTGACGGTGGCCCTCTCAGGCGACGGCGGGGATGAACTCTTTGCCGGCTACACCCGCTACGCCGACGCGATCCGGCGCGGCACGCTGCCAGGCGCAGTGCGTCCGTTGCCGGCGATCGCCGGGCGAATGCTGCCGCACGGCGCCTTCGGGCGAAACCGGTTGCTGGACCTGGGCCGATCATGGCAGGGCCGCTATGCCACGACCGTGGCGCAGCCAGTCGAGGTCGCGGCCGGGGGCATCGCGCGGCGAGAGCTTGCCGCGCTGCTCCCTCCGTTCTCACAGCTGCTGGGACGATGGTTCGCGGGGACAGAGGGACGCGATCGCATCACCGCCATGACCATGGTGGACATGCAGACCTATCTCCCTGGCGATATCCTGACCAAGGTGGACCGCACCAGCATGGCGGTATCGCTCGAAGCCCGGGTTCCGTTGCTCGACCATCCACTGGTGGAATTCGCGGCATCCCTGCCCGGAACGCTCAAACTTCGGGACGGAACCGGCAAGTGGATTTTCCGGAGGGCCATTCAGGGCCTGGTGCCGGAGATCGTGCTCAGCAAGCCCAAGCAGGGATTTGCTGTGCCGCTGGACCGCTGGTTCCGAGCCGAGCTCCGTGGACGGATCGAGGCTCTCAGCCAGCCGGGGCCGGTGCTTGAGTACGTCGACGAGCGGGCCGTTGACCGCCTGGTGCAGGAGCATCTGCGCGGGCGGCGAGACCATAGCCACCAGCTCTGGCGGGTCCTGGCGCTCGATCTCTGGCTGGCCAAGGCCCGGACGAGTGGTTTTGGCGAGGCGAGCGGAAGGTTGGTGGGGGCAGGGCGTTGAGGGGTGAGGGGTGCGCGAGATACCCCCTCGGTCTCCTGGCGTGGGTCTCCTGTCAAACTGTCTAACAGCTTAGCAGCCGCCGGTATTCAAAAAATAGACAGCTGAACCGGGCCGTCTGTTTTTCTGCGGTGATTTTCTGGTGATTTGCCACCTTTGGCGCCGTGCATCTCCTTGCACGCGTATATAACTCCATACATATCAGCAGCTTGTACTCGCCTTGCAGATGGCAAGCTCATTGCCATTTGGCGAGGCGCTGCTCAGAGCAAACCGGCGGAAACGCCGGGACGCAGAGCTTCGGGGCTACGGCGTTCACCGCCATGCCGGCCGGGCCGCCAGCGATACGCACCCCCATTTACAGGTGCGCCGTTAGCGGCCTGTTGCGTACCCGACACTCTGCGGAGCTCTCACAATGCCGTTCAAGCACAAGCTGTCCCGTCGTCTGGCCCTGATCAGGGACCTTTCGCTCGCCGGACTGGTGGTCCTGGTAGCTGGCTGCATGGATGGCGGTCCTCTGGGCTCGGACCTGGACTCTCCCGGCACGTCGTCGCGGGTCATCGGCATCCTCGCCACATCGGACAATCCGACCGTCGCCCCTGACCAGCCAACGCCCGTGCGGGCGGTGGCCGTGACGGCCGATGGCGATCGGCTCCCGGTCGAGGCCGACTGGGTGGCGCTTGACGGCGGCGAGCTGCGCGACACGCTCGTGAATTCAAAGCACATGACCTACTTTTCGGCCAGGAATCCAGGCGAGTACCGCCTGGTGAGCTTCGACCGCGGGAAGAAGTTCCGCGACACGACGAGGGTCACCGTACCCAAGGCCAATAGCGTGAGCATTACCAAGATCTTCATCCTGCCAGCCGTGGTTTCACTCGCGGTGGGCCAGGGCCAGCAGTTCTTCGTCTATGGCCGCACCTCGGCCGGCGACAGTGTCCCGGTGGTGGCCGACCTCGGGACGGCGCCCGGCGGCACCGCCAGCGGCCTCTACTATGTGGCGGGCGAGACAGCCGGCAGCTATACCGTGGTGGCGAGGCAGCACGGCGGCCCGCTGACCGACTCGGCGACGGTGCGCATTGCTGCGTCCCAGAGCGCTCCGGTCACCAACCCCGCGCCCGATCCGGTGGTCCCCAGCAGTCCCGCTCCCGCACCTGTGGACACGGCAATCAGCGTGGCACCGCTCTCCCCGGTCCCCAGCAGCGGCTCGGTTGAGCTGCCGAGGGTGACTGTGGACACGCGCTACGTCCCGCCTACCGGCAACACGATCGTGGTGCCCGCCGGTGGCAATTTCCAGGCAGCGCTGAATGCGGCTGAGCGTGGCGACGTCATCCAGCTTGCCGCAGGCGCCACCTTCACCGGCAATTTCGTGCTGCCGGCCAAGCCGGGCACCGGCTGGATCACGATCACGACGGCCACGACGCTGCCGCCTGCCGGAACCCGGGTGACCCCGCAGTCGGCGGCCAACTTCGCGCGCATCCAGAGCCCGAACGCGATGCCGACCATCAAGACGGCGGCCAGCGGCGATGCGAGCTTTTACCGGCTGATGGGCATTGAAGTGGCCTCGACTGCCGACATGACCTACTCGCTGGTGCAGCTCTACAACGAGGCGGCCAACGCCGTGAGCGACATCCCGCAGGGGATCATCCTTGACCGCGCCTACGTGCACGGCAATGCGAGCCAGACGCTGCAGCGCTGCGTGGTGCTCAATTCCCGGAACAGCGCCGTGGTGGACAGCTGGCTCTCGGACTGCCATGGCAAGGGAATGGACACCCAGGCCATCATCACCTGGGCCAGCCCGGGTCCGCTCGCCATCGAGAACAACTACCTCGAAGGCGCGGGCGAGAACATCATGTTCGGCGGCGCCGACCCGAACGTCAGCGGCGTGGTGCCGAGCGACATCACCATCCGCCGCAACTACGTCTACAAGCCGCTGTCCTGGAAGGGTGTCTGGACGGTCAAGAACCTCTTCGAGATCAAGAACGCCCAGCGCCTGCTGGTCGAGGCGAACGTGTTCGAGAACAACTGGGCCGATGGGCAGACCGGCTTTGCCTTCGTGCTCAAGTCGGCCAACCAGGGCGGGCGCTGCGACTGGTGCGTGGCGCAGGACCTGACGATCCGGTCGAACATGATCAAGAACTCGCCCGGCGGCTTCAACATCATGGACCGCCAGACGCTCAACGGCGGCACGGCGATTCCGGCCAACGACTTCATGATCACCCAGAACGTGCTCGAGGACGTGGCGCAGACGGGCCAGACCGGAACGCGCATCCTGTTCCAGCTCCTGGGCCGGATCCAGAACATCACCATCGCCCACAACACCGGCTTCAGCGACGACAAGATCGTGCTGTTCGACGGCTCGCCGACGTCGGCCCTGGTCATCCGCGATAATCTCTTCTCCCGCGGCACCTACGGGGTGTTCGGCAGCAACAAGGGCGAGGGGACGAGCGCGCTGAGCTACTACGCGCCCGATGGCGTCTTCCGCGGCAACATCATCGTGGCGGCGCCGGCCACCAAGTACCCGACGTCCAACTACTATCCGACCAGTTCGCTCACCGTCGGCATGACGGACTACGCGACCGGCGACTATACGCTCAACAGCAGCAGCCCCTACTACGCCGGCAGCACCGACGGCATCCCTCCCGGTGCAGATGTCGACGCCCTGAACGCCGCCCTCAACGGCGTGAAGTAGTCCGACCAGTCGTGCAATGAGGAACGCCCGGGCAGAATTTCTGCCCGGGCGTTCCTCATTGCACAACCACCTGCCAGGAAATTGTGACGTGGGTCACCGCCAGAATGTGCAGCAGCCAAGAGATTGGGCAGGCTTCGATCCCCCCTATCGCGGCCCGGGAAGCAGTTTCACCGATTTCCCATCTGAACATGGCGTTGGTTCGGCCTCATGCGAGGCAACGGCCAGTGCACTCCCCCACGTAACGCCCTGCCGGCGCTGGCCGGCAGGCATGCATCCAACGAGGTACCAGCTCGATGAACTTTCCACGCTACTCGTGGAGCTCACCGGCCGCGCT
>DAIMFY010000134.1:0-6207 GCA_036724295.1 Gemmatimonadales bacterium
GGACAACGCCGATCGTCCCGTGGCCGCACATGCCGAGACAGCCCACGTTGTTGAAGAAGATGACGCCGGCCACGGAGTCCGCGTGCTCCGGCTGCGTGAGCAGCGCACCCACCAGGGCGTCATGACCCCGCGGCTCACAGATGACCGCGCTCCGCAGCTCGTCGTGATGCTGCGCGAGATCGTCTCGCCGCTCCACCATGGTCTGGCCGGCGAGCGCCGGCCAGCCTTCCACCACGACGCGGGTGGGCTCGCCCTCGGTGTGCGAATCCACCGCGCGAATGGAAGCCGGAAAGTCGGTCACCCGGCGACCTGCACCGTACGGATTTCCGTGTAGAACTCGCGTGCGGCGCTTCCCTGCTCCCTGCTTCCCGAACTCGACGCCTTGACGCCGCCGAAGGGCGCATGCGGATCCACTCCGGTGGTGTCGCCATTCACCCGCACCAGCCCGACCTCGATCCGGCGGATGTACTCGAGCGCCGCACCGAGATTGCGCGTGAAGAGCGAAGCACTGAGCCCATATCGGGTATGGTTGGCAAGCTTGATCGCTTCATCGAGATCGCTGACCGCGAACGCGGCGAGAACGGGACCGAACAGCTCGTCCTGCGCCATGGCCGAATCGGGCGCGACGTCGGTCACGACTGCGGGCTTCAGGAAATTGCCACGCGCAAGCGACGCGTCGGCCGGTGCGTCTCCGCCAAGCACCACACGTCCTTCCATGGCCGCGACGGCAGCGCGCACCCGGTCCCGTGCCTGGGCGGTGATGAGCGGGCCCACCGCCGACGCCGCATCCGTCACGGGCCCCAGCGGCAGCTTCTCCACTTCCTGTCGCAGGCGCTGCATGAACGGCTCGAACGCGCCTGCTTCCACGATGACCCTGCTGGTGGCGGTGCACTTCTGGCCGGCATAACGCATGGCGCCCGCGGCCGTCAACCGGGCAGCAAGGTCGAGGTTGCCATCCGCCAGGACGATGGCGACGTTCTTACCGCCCATTTCCGTCTGGAAGCGGATGTTGCGCGCGGCACACGTGGCCGCCACCTGCGCCCCGACGGCGGTAGAGCCGGTGAAGCTCACGGCGCGGACCTCATCGGCGTCGAGCAGGGCCGAGCCTACCGTCGGCCCGCCGCCCAGCACCACGTTGAAGACGCCCGCGGGCAATCCCGCCTTCACCGCACTCTCCGCCAGCAGGACCGCCACGTGCGAGGCCTGTTCGGCCGGCTTCAGCACGACGGTATTGCCGAACGCCAGTGCCGGGGCAGCTTTCCAGAGCGGGATGGCAACGGGAAAGTTCCAGGGAGTGATCAGTCCACAAACTCCAAGCGGATCCCGCAGCGTGAACTGCAGGGCACCGGCAGCCTGCGCCGGCACCACTTCACCAACGGCGCGCACTGCCTCGCCAGCGTAATAGCGAAGGATCACGGCACAGCGACCCACCTCGCCCCGCGACTCACCAATCGGCTTCCCCACCTCGCGGGCCACTGCCTGAGCCAGCGCTTCACGTTCCTGCTCGATCAGCGCTGCCCAGCGATAGAGGTGCTCGGCACGAGCTGGACCCGGCAGTGCTCGCCAATCTGCCAGCGCAGCCTGCGCGGCATCCACCGCCTGGCGTGCGTCGTCCGGAGTACCAACGGGCACGTGGCCAATGACGTCGTCGCGGTCCGACGGGTTGTGATCGGTGATGGACGGGTCGCCCGAGCCCTGGCGCAGCGAGCCGCCGATGTGATTCTGGAGCACTGTAGCCGTCATGACTGCTGCCTTCCCGGAGTTGCGTCCGATGCCGCACGGTGGCGGCGAAGAAATCCGGCGAGCTGCCGGCCGGCCGCGCGAATATGCCGTGCGGCGAGCCGGGCGGCCGCGGCGCTGTCGCCCTGGCGAGCGGCAGCCAGGATGCCGCGATGTTCCGCATGCGCACGGGACTCACCACCGGTGAGGGCGAGCTGCATCCGCATGTATCGCTCGCTCTGGTGGTGGAGATTCTGCACCAGCGCCAGCGTGCGGTTGCGCCCCGCCGGTGCGAGGAGCACCGAATGAAATTCCCAGTTGAGCTCGGCCCACTCGCGCACCCGCCGCTCGCGAAACGCGTCGTCGTAGCGTGCCAGCACGTCGGCCGCGTGGCGCAGGTCATCGCGGGTCATGCGCGGCACCGCACGCCGCACCAGCGAGGCCTCGATCAGCGCCCGCAGGTCAAACAGCTCCGTGATCTCTTCCAGCGACAGCGACGAGACCACCGCACCACAGTGCGGGCTGAACTCGACCAGCCCTTCGGCTTCCAGCCTCCGCAGCGCCTCCCGCACCGGAATGCGGCTGACGCCCAGCTCGAGCGCCACGGCGTCCTGCCGCACCGGCGCCCCCTCCGCCAGGTCACCCCGGAGAATCAGGTCACGCAGCGCTTCAGCGGCGAGGTCAGCGACGGTGCGACGCGGCACCGGCGCCATCAGGCGAGGGCGGGCAATCACGTGAACGGGCGGTCCACGGCCGGCGCCTGCTCCGAGAAGAACCTGGGACCCTGCTCCGTCATGTGCAGGCAGTCCTCCAGGCGGATACCGAACTCGCCGTAGATGGCAACGGTGGGCTCGTCACTGAAGCACATGCCCGGCGCGAGCTTCGTGGTGTTGCCGCGCACGAAGTTGGTCCACTCGTGGCCGTCCAGCCCGATGCCGTGCCCGGTGCGGTGTGGCAGGCCGGGCACCTTGTAATCGGGACCAAACCCCGCATCGGTAATGACCTTGCGTGCAGCATCGTCCACCGAGCCGCAAGTGGCGCCGAGCCTGGCCGCGGCGAACGCTGCATCCTGCGCCTTGCGCTCGAGGTTCCATATCTGGGTCTGGCGCGCCGTGGGCCTCCCGAACACCGTGGTGCGGGTGATATCCGACTGGTAGTTCTGTACCGCGCAGCCGGCATCGAGCAGCACAACGTCACCCTGCTTGAGCTGCTGCGGATGGATGCTGCCATGGGGGAAGGCAGTGTACTCGCCGAAGCCGACCAGTGCCCACGTGCTCGAGCCGCCCAGTTTCTGGAACGCTGCCTCTGCGTTGTTACCGAACTCGCGCGGCGTCATGCCCTCGCGCAGCGTCGCAAAGGCGGCCTTCATGCCGACGACGGTGATGTCGTTGGCCCGCTGCATCAGCGCGAGCTCGGCCGGAGACTTGTACATGCGGCAGCCGGCGCTGATCGGGGTGCCGCTCACGAAGGTCGCTCCGGGCAACTCCTGCCGAACGCCATCCATCACGAAGAACCGCACCCGCTCCTCGACACCCACCTTGGCACTGCCGGCGCCCCGATCGCGAAGGATTCCCGCGATGACGCGGTAGGGGCTGGCGTCCTCCTGCCAGGTGCGTACGTCGTCACCGAAGCGGATCAGCTCACGCGCCCGCTCCTCTTCGAAGGCAGGACAGACCCAGGCAAGGTCGCCCTTGGCTGGAATGACGCCGACGAAGGGGCGCTCCGAGAGGCCCCAGCGCATGCCTGTGAAGTAGTAAAGCGAGGAGCCGGGCTCGATGATGATGCCGCCGATGCCCTGCTGGTTCATCAGCTCCTGCGCCCTGGCAATGCGCTGGTGCCGTTCGTCGTCGGTAATGGGCTGGATGCCATCGGTCATGGGCTTGAGCGCGGCAATGGGGGCGGGCAGGTCTTCGCAGGGGGGCTCGAGGCCTCGGCGGCTCGAGGCCTCGGCGGCTCGGCCCGGGGTGAGCGCCAAGGTTCCCACAATGCCCGCGGCGACTCCAGCGAATCCTCGGCGATCCATGCTCGGCTCCTTGGTTGAACTGGATATTGTATACGATTTGAGCGTCGTGCGCCATGCACTCAGCACGATGCGCCCAGCGCTCAGCCTTCAGCCCTCAACATCCTCCCCTGCCCCTCCCCCGCCCGCTCACCGCCTTCCAGCGCCACGAGACCGTTGACCACGACCGCCCGGATGCCGACCGGATACTGGAACGGATTCTCATAGGTGGCGACGTCGGCGACGGTGGCGGGATCGAGGACCACGATGTCGGCGGCGAGTCCCCTGGCAAGCCGGCCCCGGTCCCGGATGTGGAGCCGCCGAGCCACATGGGACGACATCTTGGCGATGGCATCCGGCAAGGTGAGCGCCTTGCGTTCGCGTACATAGTGGCCGAGGACCCGCGGGCAGGTGCCGATGCCGCGGGGATGAGGACTGCCACGCCGGGTCGGGCCATCGATCGCGAAGCCGCTTCCGTCGGTGCAGACGGTCGCAAGTGGATGGGCCAGGATCCGCTCCAGGTTCTCCTCGCTCATGGCGAACCCGACCATGCCGACGCCGCCCTTGCTGCGGCGCAGCAGTGCGACGGCCGTGTCATAGGGATCCGCCGCGATCGACTGCGCGTAGCTGCCCAGGCGCTCCCCCTCGGCTGCGCGATCTGCATCGTTCCGGACTGAGGTGACCTCGACGTGGTCCCACCCGCCGAGTCCGGCCACCTTGGCCAGCGTGGCCTCCTTGATCTTCGCTGCAGTCGCCGGATCGTCGAGCCGGCCAAGGAAGGCGTCGGTCCCGCCGTCACGGCTCCAGATCGGAAACAGGTTGGTCAGCCCGGTGGAGTAGGCGAGATAGGGATAGCGATCAAAGGCGACATCCATCCCGCGCTTGTTGGCCGCGGCGATCCGGGCGAAGGCATCGTCGAGCTTGTGCCAGTTGGCCTGGCCCTGGGTCTTGAGGTGGGAGATCTCCAGCGGGCACCTGGCCCCCTCGGCCACGGCGATGGCCTCGTCGATGGCTTCCAGCACATGGTCATCTTCGTTTCGCATGTGCGTGGCGTAGGGAAGTCTGCGTGACGCCAGCGGCCGGCACAGGGCAATGAGCTCCTCCCGCGAGGCGAAGCCACCGGGCGTGTATTCGAGCCCGGAGGATGCGCCGCAGGCGCCATCCTTCAACGCCCGCTCCACCATCCCGGTCATGGTCGCGATTTCCGCCGGCGTCGCGGGACGGTCGTCGTCGCCGATCACCTTGCCGCGAATGGAGCCGAGGCCCACCATCGAGGCGACGTTCACGGCGGGCTTGAGCGCCTCGAGACCTGCGAACATGTCGGTGAAGCTGTCATCCGGCGCGCCGGTGGCGCGGGAGCTCCCATCCTGTCCCGCGATCACCGTCGTGATGCCCTGGCGGATGGCAGACTCGGCCCGCCAGTCGGCGCGGAGCGAGCCATCCACGTGCGAGTGCATGTCGATGAACCCAGGTGTCACGGCGAGGCCGCGCGCATCGATTTCGTGCGCCGCCCGCCCCTGGAGCCTACGGCCGATGGAGGTAATGCGTCCGGCGCTGATGGCGACATCGCGCTCGATGCCGGCGCCGCCGAGTCCATCAAACACGATCCCGCCGCGAATGAGCAGGTCGTGGTCACGCTGGCCCAGGCGCAGGAGCCCAGGCGCGGACATTGCCGCGATGGCCACGCTGCCCGTGGCGACAAAATCACGGCGGCCGATGGAACGTCCCGACATGAGGCCTCGCCGAAGCAAGTGATACAGGAGGTGCCTGCAAGGTAGCTCGCCTCCGGCGCGGCGCCCAGATTTCCGCTCGCCGTGGCTCTTCCCCCCCGCAGGCTATCGCTCCATACTTCCCCACCACCCACACATCCAGTCCGGAGCCGAGCCGTCATGGTCCTCAGTGATTTTGTCCGCGAGTCCGACATCCATCTCCAGCTCGACGCCAGCAGCAAGGATGAGGTTCTGGCCAGGCTGGTGGGCAGTCTGGCCCTCGCGCCACCTGAGGAAGCATTTGTACTCCGGATCCTGCAGCGGCGGGAACACCTGGGATCCACCGGGATCGGGCGCGGCGTGGCGATTCCGCACTGCCGCACTGCCGTGGTCGATCAGCTGCGGATCGTCTTCGGGCGGCAGCCGGGCGGAGTGGACTTCGATGCGGTGGACAATCAGCCGGTGTTCTACATCTTCCTCCTGGTGGCGCCTCCCATCGAGATCTCCAACGATTACCTGCCCGTGCTCGGCCGCATCGCCCAACTGGTCAAGGAGCCCGACGTTCCCGGGCGCCTGAGCGAAGTCACGTCACCGGCGGAATTCATGCAGCTTCTGGCGGAAAGGGGAGTCTGACAGACGGGAAGCCGGGAAGGCGGGAAGAGGGGAAGAGCTCATTCCTCCAGCTCCTCTCGGCTTCGCGTCTTCCCGTTTTCCCGCCTTCCCGCCTTCCCGTCTTCCCGTCTTCCCGTCTTCCCGTCTTCCCGCCTACTGATATCCTCC
>DAIMFY010000135.1:0-6183 GCA_036724295.1 Gemmatimonadales bacterium
GCCGCGGCCTCCTATGATGCGCTGCACATCCTGGCGCGAGTGATGCGCGATCACGGCACCGCGCGGGTCCAGATTCGCGACGGATTGTTCGACGTCAACCTCCAGCATCCCTACGACGGCGTCACCGGCCGCATTGCATTCGATTCGCTGGGCGACGTACCCACGCGAGAGGTGTACGTTGCCGTGGTCCGCAACGGCGCGCTCCGGCTCGCGGGAGGCCAGTGATCATGCTGCAGAGTCTCCGGAGCCGCATCGCGGCGACCATGGCGCTGCTGATCCTGCTGGTGCTGCTGATCGCCGTCATCGGCGTGAATGCCATCACCTCGCTCGGGCGGACGGCTGACCAGCAGCTCGGCGCGGTCGTCCAGGGCAGCCGGCTTTCGACTGGGCTGGTTGGCACCGCGACCGCCGAAGTGCGCGCCGCCGAGCAGTACCTGGCCCGGCCCGATCCCGCCGATATCGAGGAATTCATCGCCAGCGGCGATTCCGCCTACGACTTCCAGCGGCAGTTCCGCGAGCTGCCCGGTCTCACCACCGAAGACCAGCTGACCCTCAACCAGATGGCCACATCGCAGGCAGAGGCGGAAGTGGCCTATGCCCGCGCGCATGCGCTAGCCGACGTCGGGAAGATTGACGAGGCACGCGCCGCTGCCGCGCTGGCGGAAGAGCCGAGCAACGCGCTGCTGACCAACGTCACGAGGTTGTCCACCGCGCAAGGCGAGCGGGCGCGCGCGCAGGCCGAAGACCTCCGGAACCAGGCGGGCCGACGCCGGAATGCGCTCTGGCTCCTGTTCATCGCCGTGCTGCTGATCGGTATCGGCGCCTCAAGTGCCACCATCCGCGCCGTAGATAATCCCCTGCGGCGGCTCATCGGCGCGGCGGACCGATTCGGTGGCGGCGACCTCCGGCCGCTCGCCCTCGGCGCGATGCCCACCGAGCTCGACCGGCTGGGCCGGGCAATGGACAACATGGGGGCCAAACTGCGCGAGGTGGTCGGGTCCGTCACCCGCGAAGCCAATACGATAACCGCGAGCGCCACCGACTTCAGCGCCATGAGCGAAGAGCTCGCGGCGTCGAGCGGCGAAATCTCCACCGCGATGGTGCGCGTGGCCACGAGCGCGGAACAGCAGCGAAGCGGCATGGACCACGCTGGCGCCCTGCTGGAGGCGCTGCGCGAAGCCTCAGCCAGCAACGCGCAGGCGGCCTCGCGGGTAGTGCACCTCGGTGACCGGATCCGCTCGCTTGCTGCCGAGCATCGCGGCGATGTGGAGAACGCCGGCCGCACCCTGCTGGACGTGCGCGAGGTGGTACAGACGTCGGCGCGTCAGGTGCAGGAACTGGCCCGGCAGAGCGAGGCGATCACCGATTTCATCGACCTCATCAAGCAGATTTCGTCGCAAACCAACCTGCTCGCGTTGAACGCGGCCATCGAAGCGGCCCGGGCGGGTGAGCATGGACGCGGCTTCGCCGTGGTGGCGGAAGAGGTGCGCCGCCTCGCCGATTCCAGCGCCAGCGCCGCGGAAGAGGTAACCAAGACGGTGGAATTCATCCGGCGCCAGATCCGCGATGTGTCGGGAACGATGGAAGTGGGATCCGCCAAGGTGGCCGGCGTCGAGGGTACGGCGCATGCTGCGGCCAACGCGCTGGATGAAATCGCCAAGGCGGTGGAAGAAGTTCACGAAGCGGCGAGCGCCGTCTCACGCGAGACCCAGCAGAACCGCGAGATTGCCGATGAGCTGGGCCTGCGGACGGCGCAGGTGGCGCAGAGCGCCAATGAACACGCCGCCGCCAGCGAACAGGTCACGGCGGCGGCAGAGGAGCAGAGCGCCAGCACGGAGGAAATGGCGTCGTCAGCGAGCGAGCTGCTGCAGGGCGCCCAGAGGCTGGGCGAGGCGATCAGGGATTTTCAGACGTGACACGTAGGGGCGCAACGCGTTGCGCCCCTGCGTGTCACGTCACCGCTTCGCGCTCTTCTTCACCGGCTGTCCCTTCTTCACTGCCTTTTTCGGCGCCTTGGCAACCTTCTTTGCCGGCGTCGCTTTCTTTTTCGGCTTGGCCGGGGCGGCCTTGGCGTGGGCCTTCTGGGCAGCGTTCCGATCCAGCCGTTTCTGGTTGGCGGCCCGGACTTCTTCCAGCACCCGTTCGGCCTCGCTCTCGTTCAGCAGGCTCCGGCGCACGGCGTACTGCAGCAGCTCCTCGGCGTCGGCCACCCGGAACTCGTCGAGGCGTGCGGCCGCGCGGGAGAGATGGACGATGGCGTCGGCCACCGGATTGCGCAGCACGTGGGCGATGCCAGGCAGGGTTTCCATGAGCGAGGAGATCTGCGAACCGCCGAGTTCGGTACCCACCGGGCCTCCTTGAGAAGGGTCCGGCCGAAGGTGGGCCGGGCACTCTGGGACGCCAGCAACGTATGGAGCGCCGGGCGGATGTCAAGAAATGCAGCGTAGTTGCGACAGCTACGACGTGAGGACGGGAAGGCGGGACGACGGGAAGTGGGGTCATGCCTTGGCTTTCATGCTGCGATACAGGCCCCAAAGAAGGCGGCCCGTCTCCTCTGCCTCGTCCATGATGGTACCACGCTCCTCCTCCGCCGGATAGCCAAGATCTCCGGCTAACCGTAGCAGATAGCGCACCTCGGTCCGCGACCCGAGCGCAATATCGAGGAAGCGGCGGAACTCGCCGGGGCCGCGACAGGGCATGGATCCGCAGCGACAGAGCATGTGCTCGGTGCCAAGCCAGAAGGCGCTCATACGGAGCCATGGAACAACATGCATGGCCCAGCCGCAATCATGGACATCCATTTAATGCATCGCGGTACAAATTCCCGCACCACTTCCCGTCTTCCCGTCTTCCCGCCTTCCCGCCTCCCCGCCTTCCCGTCTTCCCGCCTCACTTCACCACCACCACCCCGATCTCCCCGTCCCGTCGCAGCACGTTCACGCTCACGTCCTCGTCATGGCGGATCAGCTCGAGGTCCACGCTGGCATCGCCGACGACCAAGTCCTGGATCCGGATTTCCTCCAGAGACGGCGGCAGGAATGGCTTGGTAAAGCTGACCTTCCGCTCACCCCCGCGGATTTCGAGGCCGAGGCAGGCCTGCAGCAGGAGCCAGCAGGCGCCCGATGCCCAGGACTGCGGCGAGCAGGACACCGGGTAGTGGGTCGGGCTTTCCCCTGGCCGGCGGCGGAAGCCGCAGAACAGCTCCGGCATCCGGTGGAGATCAAAGAACAGGCTGGCGTCAAACAGCCCCGTCAGCACGGCGGCCGCATGATCGCGCAGTCCGTAGCGCGCGAACCCGGCGGCGATAATCGAATTGTCATGTGGCCACACCGAGCCATTGTGGTACGACATGGGGTTGTAGCGTGACTCGGCAGCAGAAACCGTGCGGACCCCCCAGCCGGAGAATGACAGCTCGCTGGTGAGCGTGGCCGCCGTCCGAAACGCTCGCTCCGCACTCACGATGCCGGTGTAGAGGCAGTGACCGGGGTTCGATGTGCGCACCCGGCACGGCTGCTTCTGGCCATCGAGCGCCAGCGCGTACGTCGAGAGATCGTCGCACCAGAAGGCGGCCTCGAATTGCTCTCGCAGTGCCTCTGCCTGCAGTCGCAGCGCCCTGGCACGCTCGGGCTTGCCCAGCGCGTCGGCGATGGCCGCTGCCGCACGGCGGGCCGCGAACGTGTAACCCTGCACTTCGCAGAGCGCGATGGGGCCCTGGGCCAGGGTGCCGTCGGCGTGGAAGACCGAATCATGCGAATCCTTCCAGCCCTGATGGATCAGCCCCTGCCTCGCCCTGCTCGCGTACTCGACGAACCCATCGTCGTCGGCGTCGCCGTAGAGATCGATCCAGCCGAGCGCTCGCTCGACATTGGGCCAGAGCTGCTCGGCCAGCTCGAGGTCGCCGGTGCGCTCCAGGTAGGCGCCCGCCAGCATGACGTAGAGAGGTGTGGCGTCCACCGTGCCGTAATAGCGGCCAAAGGGCACTTCGCCGAGGGCAGCCATCTCCCCGGCACGGGTCTCATGAAGAATCTTTCCCGGCTGGGCGTCCTGTTCCGGGATCTCGGCGTCGGCCTGGGTGGCCGCGAGATAGGTCAGCACGCCGCGCGCGATTGCCGGATTGTACCACAGGTACTGCAGGGCGGTGATGATCCCGTCCCGGCCGAACGGGGTGCTGTACCAGGGAACGCCAGCATAGGGATATTCGCCCCACGCCGTGGAGGTCTCCATCATGTAGAGGTCGGCGACCGAACGATTGAGCCAGTCGTTGAACTGCTCGTTCGAGGTGGAAACCCGGGGGTCGCCGGCGCGCGCGGCCGCCAGCGCATCCACCGCGTCCCCGACGGCTTCTTCGTACCACACGCCCTGCCCCACTGGCTCCGAATCCACTTTTACTTCATGGGTGGCAACGGCGGCCTTCTCCTCGCAGGCGATGGCCCAGCGAACGCTCGCCTCACCACCCGGTGGCAGGCAGAACTCGAACAGCGCGCCGGTCTCGTGGAGCTCTGCTGGCGCCGGCTCAAAGGCAATACGGGTGCGCCGCACTCGCTCATCGAGGCCCTTGTAGCCCAGCACCAGCATGTCGTCACTGCGCTCGGCCGGAAGCCTGCATCCGCGGTGCTCGCGCTCGGCGCCCCGCACCTCGAAGATGTCCACGAAATCGGCGTCGAAGGAAAGCGAGAGCGTGAACGCCGCGTCGGTGCGGCCATAGTTGTGGAGCCGCAGCCGCTCGTGGCAGGCGGAGTTCCAGAGCACCTTGCTGCGGAAGATGTGGAGCGTGCCGCGCGGGATGGCGAGCTCTCCCTCCTGCCAGATGTCGGGGTTCATCAGGTCCACGGCGAGGATGGCGTTGTCATCCTTGATGGTGGAGCTGAGCAGCAGGGGACGCTGGTCCGCGAGTCGCAGCACCAGGCCGGAGAGGAAGCGGGTGTCCTGGTGATAGATGCCGAATTCGCCCATGCCCAGCGTCTCGATATCGCCGAACCGGTCGAAAATGGCGAAGGTGTCACCCTGCTTCAGGACCTGGGTCCGGTCGTCGATCCGCGCTGAGGTGGAAAGGATGTAGAATGTATCGCTGATCCGAACGACTTCCTCGGTCATCAGCCTGCCGCCTTCAGGAGCGGAGTCGGGTGCTGGTGGATCAGCCGCTCGTATACCCGTACGTATTCATGCGCCATACGCTCGGCGGTGAAGCGCTGCTCGAAGATTTCCCGGCATCGCTCGCGGCTGAGCTGGGGCACGTGGCGAACCGCCTCGATCGCTTCTTCCAGCGAGTCCACGATGAAGCCGGTGCGCCCCTGCTCCATCACTTCGGGCACCGACCCGTTGCTGTAGGCGATGACCGGCGTGCCGCACGCCATCGCCTCGATCATCACGAGCCCGAACGGCTCCGGCCAATCGATGGGAAAGAGCAGCATCGAGGCGTTGCCGAGAAACTCGTCCTTCTCCGCGTCGCCGATCTCGCCCACGAACTCGATGAGCGGGTGGTCCAGCAACGGCTCGATAGTGGTGGCAAAATACTCCTCATCCACCGCATCGACCTTGGCTGCGACGCGGAGCGGCATCCCCACCCGCCGGGCGATCTCGATGGCGCGATCCACCCGCTTCTCGGGCGAGATGCGGCCGAGGAAGGCGAGATAGCTCCCCGGTCCGGGGCGGAAAGTATAGAGGTCTTCCGGCAGGCCGTGATAGACGGTGGCCTGCCAGTTGGCCCAGGGAATGGGCGTGCGCTGCGAGGTGGAAATGGAGACCACCGGCTCGTCGCGGAATTCCTGGTAGAGCGGAATCAGGTCGGGAAGATCGAGCCGGCCATGCAGCGTGGTCACCCGCGTCACTGACTCCCGACGGGAGAGCCCGAAGTGCAGGTAGTCGACGTGGAAATGGATGACGTCGAACTCGGCGGCGCGGCGGTAGACCTGCTCCAGCATGACCACATGGTGCGCCATCTGGTCCACGCAGTGCTTGTCGAGCCGGAGCGACCGGCGACAGCCGCTGACAAATCGGGCCTTGGTCACGGAGTCACCGCTGGCAAAGAGCGTGACGTCGTGGCCCTGACGGACCAGCTCCTCAGTCAGGTAGGAGGCGATGCGTTCGGTGCCGCCGTAGTACTTGGGGGGCACGCTTTCATACAGTGGTGCAACCTGGGCTATACGCATATATGCACTGCACGTGATGCGAGTCACAAGTCGA
>DAIMFY010000136.1:0-6170 GCA_036724295.1 Gemmatimonadales bacterium
AGCGGGGGTTTCTCTTTGCCAACGTCATCGAGTTCGACCAGTCGTGGGGCCACCGGAACGACGTTGCCGGGTTCCGGCGAGGGCTCGAGGAACTGGACGCGGCGCTGCCGCGCCTCCTCGGTCGGCTCCGGGCGGACGACCTCGTTATCTTTACCGCCGATCATGGCAACGACCCCACGACCCCTTCCACGGATCATTCCCGCGAGGTCGTGCCGCTGCTGGTGACCGGGCCGCGAATCCGGCCCGTGTCGCTGGGACGGCGGGCCACTTTTGCCGATGCGGGGCAGACGGTCGCCGACTTTCTTGGCACCCGGCCGCTCGCCGCGGGTACCTCATTTCTCGACGAGGTCTGGACGTGACAGACGGGCTGGAAACTGCCGCGCGCGCGGCGCAGGCGCACGCGTATGCGCCCTATTCGCACTTTCGTGTGGGCGCCGCCCTTGAAGGGGAGGATGGACGCGTCTTTACCGGCTGCAACGTGGAGAATGCGTCCTACGGGCTGACCATCTGCGCGGAACGGGCCGCAGTGGCGTCCGCCGTGACGCAGGGGAGCCGGCGGTTTCGCCGCATCGTGATCGTCAGCGACACCGACCCGCCTGCGGCGCCGTGCGGCGCCTGCCGCCAAGTACTGTCGGAATTCGGCGCGGACTTGCCAGTCGAGGGCATCGGCCGGAGCACACGCGCAAGCTGGACCATTGGTGAACTGCTGCCGGCCGCCTTTGGACCGGGATCGCTCGCGTGAGGCATGCTATCGGGCTGTTCATGCTGGCGGCGGTGGCGGCAGGATGCAGTGAGAACCTGACCACGCCTGGTGACTGTCCTGGCAACTGCCCGGCTGATCACCTCGACGTGCGGGACACCGTGATCACGGCCGAGCGCGACAGCACCTACACCGGTTTCGTCACCGCATCGCAGGGAACCCGGCTGCTCCTCTCCGACGGGTTCAACGGCGCGCACTCGATCGGCGTGGTGCGGTTCGCGCGGCTGCTCGACTCCATCACCTACCTCGATACTCTCCGTGCCGCGACCCGCGACTCGGTCATTCTGTCCCTGACCCTGCAGGGGCGCGATTCGACGGTGGCGGGCCTGACGCTCGATGTCTACCGGCTGCCGCCCGATCCCGGCCTCGACTCCACCACCACGTATGCCGATGTCGCCGCGCTCCTCACCAGCGATCGCCGGCTCGGCACCATCGCCGTGCCGGACAAGGAGACATCGGGCGCGCTGCGGCTCAAGTTTGCGGGCGCCGATCTCGCCAAGGTGGCATTCACGGCCGCCGACAGCAACGTCCTGCGGCTGGCCTACCAGCTGCACAGCACCACGCCCACCGGCATCGCGATCGGCTCCGGCGCCTCGGGTTCCACCGGGCCCCAGTTTGTCAGCTGGATGCGTGCCACCCTGCCCGATACGGTGGTGGTACAGCAGGTCCCGCGTATCGTGCTGTTCAGCTCGACGTTGAGTGATGCTGCCGACTTCATCCCGCCGCCCGACTTGCTGACCGTCGGGGGCATTCCCTCCGCCCGGTCCATTGTCCGATTCTCGGTGCCCGCGCTCATCACTGATTCGTCGCAGATCGTGCGCGCGACGCTGGTACTGGTGCCCAACGCTCCGCTGGGCGGGATTCCCGGGGACTCGACGCTCCTCGACGTGCGCGGCATCTTCTCTGATCTCGGTCCCAAGTCGCCCCGAATCGAGACCACCGACGCGCTGATCATCACCCACCTGCTCGAGGCGGGCAGCTCCGACTCACTGACACTCGATGTGACCACCATCGCCCGTTTCTGGAACAGCGCCGCGGGCATCCCGCCGGCGCTTATCCTGGCGATGAACCCCGAGGCGGCGACTTTCGGGCTGGCGCACTTTGGCTCGAGTCGCGTTCCCGGATTCGCTCCCGCGCTGCGCATTACCTATGCGCGGCCTTATCCGTTCGAGGTCCAATAGTGCGACGGCTCCTCCTGCTCGTCCTCGTCGCACTGCCAGCCACGCTGGCGGCGCAGTCGTCCCAGTTCGGCGTCAATGGTCTCGGCCTGTCGAGCCGGCAGCTGTCGGCCCGGGCGCTCGGCACCGGGGGCAGCTTTGGTCTTTTCGATCCCATGTCGGCGGTGAATCCCGCGGCCATCCGGGAGTATGACCGCTTCAATGCCACGTTTACGCTGCTGCAGAACTACCGCTCGTCGTCGGGAACCCAGCAGTCGGAGTCGGGCCGGGACACACGCTTCCCGCTCATGGCTGTCGGCGGCCCGATCCCCAAGACGCCCTTCGCGCTCGGCGCCACCTTCGCCACCTATACTGACCGGGATTTTTCACTCGCGGCCAGCGACACGGTCACCCTGCGCGGGCTCCCGGTGCCGGTCTTCGATACCCTCAACTCCAATGGCGGCCTCAGCGACCTGGGCCTGATCGCGGCCTATCGCGGCAGCGGGTGGGAGCTCGGCACTGCGCTCCACGTGATCACAGGCAGCTCGCGCCTTTCGCTCACGCGAGACTTCGGGGACACGCTCTACCTGCCGGTGAGCCAACGCGCCGAGATTTCCTATGCCGGTGTCGGCGTCTCGGCGGGGCTCCTGCGAGCATTGGGACGACGGGCGGCTGTGGCCGCGTTCGTGCGACTCGACGGCCACGCCAACGTGGACCGCGACAGCAGCCGGGTTGGCGTGGTAGACCTGCCGGTTTCCTTCGGTGGTTCACTGCGCTGGCGCCCGATGATGAAACTCGACCTCGCCACCACCGTGATGACCACGCGCTGGGGCTCGGCAGACTCCGATCTGCGGGCGCTGGGCGGGACCGGCGGTCGCAACACCGTGGACGCATCGCTTGGGGGTGAGTGGATCCGGGATCCGCGCTCCCCGGACCGGCTCCCGATTCGCTTCGGCGCCCATTTCCGGACGCTCCCCTTTCCCGTCACCAGCGGCGCGCAGCCGCGTGAGCTGGGCCTTGCGCTGGGCACCGGCCTCGTCCTGGCGCGGCAGGGTACTGGCGGCCCGCCGTCGGCGCTGCTCTCCCTGACGCTCGACTACGCCCGCCGCTCGGCGGACGGCGGCTACGGCGAATCGGCCTTCATGTTCGCCGCCGGCGTGACGATCAGGCCCTAAGCCATGGCCAAGCGCGTCTACATCGAGACCTACGGCTGCCAGATGAACGTGGCAGACACCGAACTCATGTTCGGTGTGCTGCTGGCCGCGGGATACGAACGCAGCGCCACGCCCGATGATGCCGACGTGATTCTCGTGAACACCTGCGCGGTGCGTGACAACGCCGAGCAGCGGGTGGTGGGGCGAGTGGGCGAACTGCAGCGCCACAAGCGCCCTGGGGACGTGCTGGGCGTCGTGGGGTGCATGGCGCAGCGCCTGGGCCCTCGGCTGCTCGAGTCCGCGCCCAAGGTCGACCTGGTTGCGGGCCCGGACGTGTATCGCAACCTGCCGGCGCTGGTAGCGGAAAGCGCACGCGGACTGCGGCAGAGCGAGACCGAGTTCCGCGCGTGGGAGCATTACGAGGACGTCCCGCCCATGCGCGAACCGGGCCCGACCCAGTTCGTCACGGTGCAGCGCGGCTGCGATTTCCGCTGCACCTTCTGCATTGTTCCGTACACGCGTGGTCCCGAACGCAGTCGTACCTTGCAGGACGTGATCCGCGAAGTGCGGGCGCTGGCGGAGCAGGGCACCACCGAAGTGACGTTGCTGGGCCAGACCGTCAACAGTTATCGCAGCGGCAACCATGACTTCGCCGACCTGCTGCGCGCGGTGGGCGCCATCAACGGGATCCGCCGGGTGCGTTTCACCAGCCCGTACCCGACCGAGTTCACGCCGCGGGTCATCGAGGCGATGGCCACGACCGAGGCGGTGTGCGAGCACGTGCACCTGCCGGTGCAGAGCGGTTCCAACCAGGTGCTGCGGCGGATGCTCCGGCGCTACACGCGCGAGCAGTATCTCGCCGTCATGGAGCAGTTGCGGAGTGCCATCCCGGGCATCACGTTCTCGACCGACATCATCGTCGGGTTCCCGGGCGAGACCGACGAGCAGTTCGCGGAGACGCTTTCGCTGGTGGCCGAGGCGCGGTTCGACGACGCCTACACCTTCAAGTACTCGCCGCGCGACGGCACGCCTGCCGTCAGGATGAAGGAATCGCTCGACGACGAGGTGGCGTCGGAGCGGCTGGCCAGGCTCATCGCCGCGGTGCGGGACCAGACGCGGAGCCGCAACCTCGCGCGCGTCGGCACCGAGCATGAAGTGCTGGTCGAGCGCCCCGCCCGCCGGGGGGGCATGCTGGGCCGCACCCGCACCAACTCGCTGGTCCTGCTGCCGCTCTCCGAGGCGGATATCGGCCGGTACCTCACCGTCCGGCTCACCGGATCAACCGGGTCCACGTTCATCGGGACGATCATGCACGAAAGGGGGCTCGCTGTCCTATGATCAAGAACATGGCTGAGGAGCATGTGGAGGCCGCTTACGACGCGCTGCTTCCGCACTTCCCCGGTTTCTGCGGCTGTGAAACGTGCCGAGGCGACGTGCTGATCTACACACTCAATCGGGTGCCGCCGCGCTACGTGAATACGCGTGAGGGCAGCGTGATGACGGAAATTGCGCTGGAGAAGGACCAGGCGCGCGCCCAGATGGAAGTCACCGTGATGCAGGCATTCAAGCGGGTGGCGCAGTCGCCACGCTGTGGCCGGGCGCCCGCCAGGCCAGGATGAGGTAGCCGGTGCGGCCGGCGCATTCCGGCATGCTGTTCGTTCTCGCGTTCGAGGCCGGTCTGTTGACCGGCCTCTCGCATTTCTGGGCACCGGCCTGCGTTCTGGTGCTGATCGCAATGGTGCTTGCTGGCGGCAATCGGCGCCGCTTCGCCGGTCTGGCGGTGTTGTCCGGCGCCCTGCTGGGGCGCATCGGCCAGGTCACCAATTCGCGGCTTTGCGCTGCCCGGCTCCCGGCCGGGGCCGTGACCCTTCGTATCCGTCTGCATGATCCCGGCACCGCCCGCGGCCTGGTGGCGGTGGCGCCACTGGACCTACCCTGTGCCGGACTCGTCACCATGCGAGTCCAGCGCGCCGAGGAGCTACCGGCCGGCCGCGTCGTCACGGTACGGGGACGCTGGCTGCCGCGTCCCGGACTGCTGGGGCAGGCGGGCGGGACGTTGCTCGCATCATCGCTCACGGGCATCGAAGACCGGCCAACCATGAGCGAGCGCATCCGTACGCGGCTGGCGCGCGCGAGCCGCGAGCTCTATGGCTCTCGCGCGGCGCTGGTCGAGGCACTGGTCCTTGGCACCCGTGGCAACCTCGACCGGGACATCAAGGACGATTTCGCCGCCAGTGGCCTGGTGCACCTGCTGAGCATTTCCGGGTTTCATGTCGGGCTGATCGTCGCGTGGATCGTGCTCGCTGTGGGCGCCCTGGGATATGACCGCCGACGGGCGCTCTGGTGTGGTGCCGCGTTCGGGATGCTGTACGCCGGCTTCCTTGGCTGGCCCGCGCCTGCCACGCGGGCGTCCGTCCTGTGCCTGCTCGGTGCCTGGCAACTTCAGCGGCAACGCCATTCGTCGCTGGGGCCGCTCCTTGGCTTCACCTGTGTCATCGTGAGCGTTGGCGACCCCTGGGCCATCGTCTCGGTTGGTGCGTGGCTCTCCGTCACCGCGCTCGCGGGCGCCGCATGGGCCGCGGCGTGGTGCGAGCGTGCCGTGAGCAGCCGCGCCATCGTGAAACTGATCGCGTCGTCATCCGGTGCCACGCTCGCCACGGCACCGATTACTGCCGCTGCCTTCGGTACCATACCGGTCGCAGGCATTGCACTTAACCTCGTTGCCATACCGCTGGCCGCTCTCGCGGTCCCTGGAGTGGTGGCCAGCCTGCTGATTCACGGTGTCACGACCACGGTGGCAGGTGCCCTTGCCGCCGGTGCGGGTCTGGGCCTGCACGGGCTGGAAGTCGTGGCGCATCTCGGGGCCCGCATCCCCCACGGCTGCCTGATGGTTCCTGCCGGGCTCCCGGCGGCAATGAGTGCCGCTGCGGTGTTGCTGGCAGGGATGTGGGCGGCCGGGCGCTACGTAACTGCGCGGGTGGCGGCGTGGCGCGTGAGCCTGGCGCTCGCGCTGGCATCCTGGGGCGGAGTCATTCTCGCCATTCCGTGGACCTCGCGTGACGGGGCCAACGGACTGTCGTTACATTTTCTCGATGTAGG
>DAIMFY010000137.1:0-6154 GCA_036724295.1 Gemmatimonadales bacterium
CCCGCGACCCCAACCTTGGCAAGGTTGTGCTCTACCAACTGAGCTATTCCCGCGAGCGGACGACAATGCTAGCCCTCCGGTCCCCGCTGCGCAACGCCGGAACCCGGTCTCGTCCTGCACCCTGCTGCCGCGCGATCCTGCCGAATGGAGGCGAGGGGGATCGAACCCCTGACCTCGTGAATGCCATTCACGCGCTCTCCCAACTGAGCTACGCCCCCGTTATATTGTCGCGCCCCGACCATCCGGGGGCGCAGGCGCGGCAGCACGGCAAGTTATCCGATTTCACCCGGTCGCGTCAAGCGGTTCCGGCGCCCACCGCCTCGCGAGTCCCCCTTTCGCATTACTTTGGATCGATGACGAACAAGAAGCCATCCGGCAACGGGAATCCACCTCCCAAGCGGCCCACCAAGCGGCCGCCGGATGACTCCGTGCCCGCCATTACCGACGACATGAGCATGGCCGAGATCCTGGCGGCCAGCCCGCCCGCCAAGGGCCGGCGCAGCCGGAAGCGCGAGACCGCCAAGTCGCTCGGTGTTTACGACGCGGACCGCGACATCCTTGACCAGTACCTGTACGAAGTGAGCCTCACGCCACTCCTCACCTCGGCCCAGGAGATCGCCATCGCGCGCAAGGTGCGCGCCGGTGACGAAGCCGCCATGCAGGAGCTGGTCAAGCGGAACCTCCGCTTCGTCATTTCCGTCGCCAAGAAATACCAGAATCGCGGCCTTGCCCTCACCGACCTGATCGGGGAAGGGAATGTCGGGCTGCTCACGGCCGCCCGGAAGTTCGACCCCGACATGGGCGTCAAGTTCATTTCCTACGCCGTCTGGTGGATTCGCCAGGCCATCCTCGCCGCGCTCGCGCGCCATGGCCGCACGGTGCGCGTGCCGCTCAACCGCACCGCCGACCTCTCCCGCATCGGTCGCACTTCCGAGGCGCTCCGCCAGGAGCTGCGGCGCGAGCCGACCCCGGAAGAGATCGCCGCCGCCACCGGCCTCGCGCTCGAGGTGGTGCAGGCGCTCGCGGCGCTCAACACCGCCGACGTCCGCCTCGACGCGCCTCTCGATCCCGAGGGCGACCGCTCGCTGATCGACCGCTTCGTGGCCGAGGACCAGGGCGATGTCGAGGAAGCGGCGATGGATCGTTTCCTGTCGGACGAGATCGAGACCGCGCTGCGCACCCTTCCGCCCCGCGACGCGAAGGTGCTCCGCCTCTACTTTGGTCTCGACGGCGACCGCGAGCATACACTCGAGGAAATCGGCAGCATGCTGGGGGTAACCCGCGAGCGGGTCCGCCAGCTCCGCGACCGCGCCCTGAAGCGCCTGCGCGAGGGCGACGTGGGACGGGCGCTGGCGAGCTTCGCCGCGTAGTAGGGGCCCGGCCTGCCGGGCCCGGCAAGCCGGGCCCCTACGCCCTGCGCCATCTTTCCCATAACTTCCCACCGTGCCCCAACCCCCATTGCCGGCTCCGCCCTGGCGGCGGGCGATTGCGCAAATCGGTCGCTCCGCCAAGGGGGCGATCCGTGCGCTCGCCGACGTGCCGACCTGGCGTCCGCACCTGGTGCCCCAGATGCGGCGCCTGGGTGTCGATTCCGTGCCGATCGGCCTCTTCATCGCCGTCTTCACCGGCATCGTCCTGGCGCTGCTCGCGTCGTACATCTTCACCGGCGCCATTCCGCTCTACTTCGTCGGCGCGCTGGTCGGCAAGACGATCATGATGGAGCTGGGCCCGGTACTGACCGGCATGGCACTGGCAGGCCGCGTCGGCGCGAGCATCGCCGCCGAGATCGGCACCATGCGCGTCACCGAACAGGTGGATGCGCTGGAGACGCTCGGCTACAACCCGGACGCCTATCTCACCGTCCCCCGGGTCCTGGCCGCGATGCTGATGTTTCCCGTGGTGACCGCATTCGCGATGGCCATTGGCGTGCTTTCGGGCTGGATCACCGCCATCAACCTGCTCGACCTGACTTCGCAGGAGTTCGTCAAGGGACTCCGGCAGTTCTACCAGTTCAAGGACATCTGGTTCGGATTGCTCAAGTCGGCCAGCTTTGGCGGGGCGGTGGCCCTGATGGGCTGCCTGCGCGGCTTGCGGTCGCGCGGCGGCGCCGAGGGCGTGGGCGAGAGTACCACCCGTGCGGTGGTGCTGGGATGCGAAGCGATCCTGGTGCTCGACGCCTTCTGGGCGCTGGTGCTGCTGTGAGCGCCGCATGATCGAGATTCGCGACCTCAGCAAGAGTTTCGGCAGCAAGGAAGTCCTCCGCGGCCTCTCGCTCGATGTGCCCGATGGCGAGAACACGGTTGTGATTGGATATTCCGGCACCGGCAAGAGTGTCCTGCTCAAGTGCATCATCGGCCTGCTGATGCCCGATGCGGGGACGGTAACGCTCGATGGCCAGGTAGTGAGCGACCTGGAGCCGGAAGATCTCTCGCTCCTGCGCGAGACGGTCGGTTACGTCTTCCAGTTTGCGGCGCTGTTCGACTCGCTCACGGTGGAGCAGAACATCCGCCTGGGCCTTGCCCGGCGGAACCTCGATGCGGCCGCGATCGACGACCGGATCCGCGAGGCGCTCGACGTCGTCCAGCTTGACGGGACGGCGGACAAGTACCCGGGCGAACTCTCGGGGGGCATGCGGAAGCGTGTGGGCCTGGCACGCGCCATTGCGCTCCGGCCCAAGTACCTGCTCTATGATGAGCCGACCACCGGACTCGACCCGGTGACGTCGGCCTCGATGAACCAGCTGATGTGCCGCACCCGCGACCTCGGCGTCACCGGCGTGATCGTCACGCACGACATGCAGAGCGCCTTTGTTGTCGGCGACCGGATTGCGATGCTCTACGAGGGCGCCATCCGCCAGGTAGGCCGTGTCGACGAGATGCGAGCCTCCTCCGATCCGGTGGTGTCCCAGTTCATTGAGGGTCGGCCCGATGCGCCGGCGCCCGGGAGGACGCAGCAGTGAAGAAGACCAACGAATTCGCCGTCGGGGCTGCCGTGCTCATCGCGCTTGCCGTGGTGATCGCCGGCGCGCTCTGGCTGGGCGAGATCCATATCGGCGCGCAGCCGAAGCACTTCTCTGCCCGCTTCCGGACCGTCGACGGGCTCCAGGTCGGAAACCCGGTGACACTCCGGGGCGTGAAGGTTGGCAAGGTGTCCGCCATTCGCCTGGCCGGAAATGACTGGGTTGAAACCGACTTCGAGCTGGAATCCAAGGTGCAGCTGCCGAGGAAGCCCGCTGTCATCGCCTCTTCGGCCAGCCTCTTCGGCGGCTGGAGCGCCAACATCATTTCCTTTGATCCGCTGCCGGACGACCCCAACGTGCGTGCCGCCCTCATCGAGAGTGATCAGGCGGGCGGCAATGCGTGGCCCGGCGCCACCCTGCCCGACATCGGCCAGCTGACAGCCCAGGCCAGCCGCATCGCCGGCGACGTGGCGGAAGTGACCAGCCGCATCCAGGGCGCCTTCGACAGTACGGCGCTCAAAGAGTTCCGCCAGAGCGTCCTCGACCTCGCGGCCATCTCCAGCCGGCTGGTGACGTTTACCAAGGCCCAGAGCGCCCGCATCGACCGCGTGGGCGCCAACGCCGAAGTCACCGCCAACAGCTTTGCCAACGTGTCGCGGAACCTCGATCGCACCGTGGCCCGCATCGACAGCGCCACGGCGCACGGCCAGTTGAGCACCATGCTGGACAACGGCGCCGCGGCGAGCACCGATCTCCGCACAGCGTCGGCGGACTTCCGCCAGGTGATGACGGCGTTGCAGCAGAACCAGGCGAGCCTCATCAACGTGATCCAGTCGATGGATACCCTGCTCTCCCGGATCCAGTCGGGGAACGGTACCCTCGGCATGCTCGCCACCGACTCGACGCTCTACAGCGAGACGGCCGCGACCATGAAGCAGTTCCGTGAACTCATGACAGATTTCCAGGCGCATCCGCGCAAGTACATCAAGATCTCGGTTTTCTGATGGCCAAGCGACGTGCTGAACTCGAAGTGAGCGCCGGCGGTATCGTGTTCCGGCGCGATGGTGATGGCCAGGCCCGGTTCCTTCTTATCCGGGATTCGTATGGCAACTGGGGCTTTCCCAAGGGCCACCTGGAGGAAAATGAATCGCCGGCCGACGCCGCCGTGCGGGAGACCTCGGAGGAGACGGGCCTCAACCATCTCATCCTCCAGGGCCCCATCCGGGTCATTGACTGGCACTTCCGGTTCCGGGGCCGGGCCATCCACAAATACTGCCATTTCTTCCTGCTCGAATCGCCCGAGGGTGACCCTGTTCCCCAGGTCGAGGAAGGCATCACCGACTTCCGGTGGCTTCCGTTGCCCGGCGCGCTGGACAAGCTCTCCTACGACAACGCGAGGGGTGTGCTCAAGCGCGCCGGCGACATGGAGCGCACCCTGATTGCGGTCGGCGCCGGACGTCCTGTTCCCCTTCCCGAACCGTCGCAGGGCTGAGCATGCCGGTGGTAGCCGCGCTGCTCGATGACCGGGCAGCCCTGGTATCCCTGCGGCGCGCGCTTCCGCGGGGTGGCCCGCGCCTGGTGGCCTGCCGTACGCCGCAGGCGCTTGAGCGTCACCTCGAGCAGCGGCTCACTGACGCAATTGTCCTGCATCCTGCCCGGCTCGGCGACAACGGAACCGCGTCGCTCACCGCCCGCTTTCCCGGCATTCCCATTCTCGCCTTCGGGGCGTTCCGTCCTGACGATGCCCGGCTGCTCATCCACGCCCTCGACGTTGGGGCGGCCGCCATCGCTGTCGCCGATGTCGACGATGCGATCCTCGGCGAGCTGCTGGCGCGGATCTCCCTCACCGCTCGCCGGCGAGATGCCATGGCCGATGCGGTACGGGTCCTTCGGCTGGACGACGCCATGCAGCGCCAGGCGTGGGAACGGCTGGTGACGGATGTAGATCGGCCGCTCCGCACCGCCGAGCTCGCCGAGCGGCTGGGCGTGAGCCGGGAGCACCTCTCCCGCCAGTTTGGCGCCGGCGGGGCTCCCAACCTCAAGCGCGTGATCGACCTCACCCGTGTCGCCACCGCCAGCCAGCTGCTGCAGAACCCTGGCTATTCGCCGCGCACGGCCGCCCAGCTCCTCGGCTTCTCGTCGGCGGCCCACCTCAACAGCACAGCACTGCGAATCGCCGGAGTTGGCTGTGGAGGCCTCGCCCGGCTGGGCCCGCATGGGGTGCTCGCCCATTTTGTGAGGGGGAAGATGAGGAGCAGGGGGTGATGGGACGGACAGGACGGGCAGGACGGGCGGGACGGACAGGACGGGCAGGACGGGCAGGGCGGGCGGGACGGACCGGACGGACAGGTGGAGTAGGTCGGGAAGGAATTGCATTGAGGGTCATTGCGAGGCCCGAAGGGCCGAAGCAATCGGGTGGCCTGGCTCAGGATGCCGGCGACTCGATTGCTTCGCCGCTGCGTGGCTCGCAATGACGGGGGGTTCCGCCTTCGGCCTGTCTGTCCCGCCCGTCCAGTCCGTCCTGTTCGCCCTGTCCACCACTTCCCCCCATCCCATATTGTGATTATTTTCACAAGCTAGTTACGGACCTGTTCACCGCGGCAACCACAGGACATCAATGGCCACCGATACGATCCTCCGTCCCGGCGAGCTCAAGGACATTCTCATCCGCGAAATCGAGAGTGCGGACCTCGCGACGGTCGACGTCGCCGAGGTTGGCACCGTGCTCGAAGTGCGTGATGGTATCGCGCGGGTATACGGACTCAAGTCCGCCACCGCGGGTGAGATGCTCGAATTCACCGCCCACGATACCGGTGAAGTCGTCACGGGCCTGGTTCTCAATCTCGAAGAAGACAACGTCGGCTGCGCCATCCTGGGCGACTATCTCAAGCTCAAGGAAGGCGACGAAGTGCGCCGCACCGGCCGCCTGCTGGAAGTGCCGGCGGGTCGCGCGATGCTCGGGCGTGTGGTCGATGCGCTGGGTCGTCCGGTGGACGGCCGCGGGCCTATCACGACCGACGTACGCCGGCCGGTGGAGATGATCGCGCCCGGTATCATCGTGCGGCAGCCGGTGAAGGAGCCGCTCCAGACCGGCATCAAGGCCATTGACGCCATGATCCCGATCGGCCGGGGCCAGCGCGAGCTGATCATCGGCGACCGCGGCACCGGCAAGACCGCGATCGCGGTGGACACGAT
>DAIMFY010000138.1:0-6145 GCA_036724295.1 Gemmatimonadales bacterium
CCCTCCGCCTTCCACGCCCTCACGTACTGCACGAACTCCGCAGCCTCTTCGCCCAGGTTCACGTCACTCGCCGAGTCGCCGGCGAGGCCGCGCATCCGTTCAAGGCTCACGGCCGCCTTGCCGTAGGTTGAATCCACCTGCAGGGTGCGATCAAACTCATCTCGCGCCGCGGCATAGTGGCGGCTGCCTTCCAGGGCGATGCCCAGGTTGTTGTGGAACACCGGCGCATTGTCGCGCAGCTCGACGGCGCGTGCCAGCGGCGCGATGGCATCCTCGTAGTTGCCTTGCTCGATGTAAATGAGCCCCAGGTTGTTCATGCTCCATGTATCCTGCTCATCGTGCACCAGGACGTTCCGGTAGGCATCAACGGCGCCGACGGTGTCGCCAGTGTTGTAGAGTGCCCGGGCATGGAGCCGCAATCCATCCACATCAGTGGAATCAACGTTGAGCGCGCGCTCCACCCGTTCCCGTGCGAGTTCCGGCTTCCCAAGGTCGAAATACACCCGCGCCGAATTGAGCAGCGACTTTACATGGGTCGAGTCGATGGCCAGCGCACGATCGAACGCTTCGGTCGCGCGATCGAGATCGCCGGCCTTCCAGGCGGAGAGGCCCACCATGTAATGGCCGAAGACGTTGTCGGGCTTCCGATCGGTGTACGCCGTGAAAATGGTTTCGGCGTCAGCGTAATTGCCGGCGCGGAACGCGGCTTCACCATCTTCATAGCTGGCGCTGACCGCTCGAGCGACGACGCCGGGCGTGGCCGGAGTCGCCGGTACCTCAGGGGTGCTGGCACTGACCGACGTGACGGTAGCTGGCGTTGCGCCAGTGGGCTTGGCCTCGTCGCCGCAGGCAATGACGCTGAGCGAGAAAAGCGCCGCGAGCGCGGCGAGCGAGTACTGGTGACGATCTGACATGATCTCCTCCTCCGGTGAGCGCCGAAGCGCTGTTGGGTGACGACGGACACCCATGGAGAAGGCAAGCGGCTGGCCATGTGGCGGGCGATTTGGTGCGGAAGGGTAAGCTGTTGTGTGCGAGGCTCTTGGGCGCGAGACGCGGGACGCGAGACTCGGCGGATGTGTTCGGCAGGACACGTCGAGACGAAGGGCGATGTGGACCGATAGACACGTCGCAAGTCGTACGTGATACGACGTACGACCTATGACTTACGACCGCCTTATCCCCAGCCTCCGCATGATCTTCAGCAGACTCGCATGATCCGCGAGCCCCAGTGCCTCGGCGGTGCGGGTGATCTGCCAGCCATGCTCTTCCAGCGCTGTCCAGATGATGCGACGCTCGGCCTCGGTCTTCCGGTCTTGGAAGCTGGTGCCGGCGGGCGCGGGACCGCCCGGCGAGCGGATCTCATCCGGTACGTGCTCGACCCGGAGCACTTCACCATCGGCCGCAATGACCATCCGCTCAAGCACATTCCGGAGTTCGCGCACGTTGTTGCGCTTCCAGTCGTGCGACATGAGCGACTCGAGTGCCTCGCCCGAGAGCCGCTTCCGCAGCACGCCAAAGCGATCGCAGATATCTGCCAGAAATCGTTCTGCGATTGCGGGGATGTCAGATGTGCGCTCGCGCAGCGGTGGCACGCGAATGACGTGCGCATTGAGCCGGTAAAGGAGGTCTTCCCGGAAACGGCCCCCGCGCACTTCGGCGTCGAGATCCCGATTGGTGGCAGCCACAACCCGCGCATGCACATCCACGGGCCTGGTACTGCCGACCCGGACGACACGGTGATCCTCCAGCACGCGCAGGAGCTTGGCTTGCGCGGCCAGCGGCAGCTCACCCACTTCATCGAGAAAGAGCGTTCCCTGTTCTGCTGCTTCGAAGGCGCCGCGCCTCGTGGCGATGGCGCCGGTGAAGGCGCCGCGTTCATGCCCGAACAGCTCGCTCTCCACCAGCTGCTCGGGCAGCGCAGCGCAGTTGATGGCGATGAACGGTGCGGACGCATGGGCACCCAGGCGGTGAAGGTCACGCGCCACCAGCTCCTTGCCAGTGCCGCTTTCACCCAGGATGAGGACGGTAGCCGGGATTGGCGCGAGCTGGCGAATGGCCCCCTTGAGCTGCTGCATCGGCTGGCTGCTGCCCGCCAGCGACGACTCACCAACGCGTTCCTGCAGCCGCATCACCTCGAGACGCAGTCTGCGCCGCTCCAGCGCGGTTTCAATCTCGTGCACCACCCGTTCCATCGGCTCGGCCTTGTCGATGAAGCCGTAGGCGCCGAGACGGACGGCCTGGATGCAGCGGTCGAAGTCGCCGGTGCCGGTATAGACGATCACCGGGATCTCGATGCCGCGGTGTTGCAACGCCTGGAGCACCTGGAATCCATCCATGCCAGGCATCTCGAGGTCGAGCAGGAGGCAGTCGATATCGTCTTGCGTCAGCCGAGCGAGCGCGGCCTCGCCGCCGTCGGCGATGATCGCTTCGAACCCGGCCAGCCGCTTGAGGTCATAGGCATACTGCTCGGCTAGCGGCCGGACATCATCCACGATGAGAATGCGGGTCACGGGTGCGGGTCTCGTGTCAGGGAGCGTGGCAGGGAGACATCGAAGCGTGAGCCTGCACCGGGGCTGCTCGATGCCCGCAGGCTGCCGTTCAGTTCCATCACCAGCCTGCGCACGCTCGAGAGTCCCAGGCCGGTGCCCGATTCCTTCGTGGTATGGAAGTCGCGAAAGGCGCGATCGAGCTCGGCGGCCGACATGCCGCGCCCGGTATCCGTGATGGAGGTCGTCACCGCCTCGGGGCTGGGCTCGATGCCGGCGGTCACCGAGCCCGTGTGATCGGGCAGGCTCTCGATGGCGTTGGAGATCAGGTTGTGCAGGATGCGCCGGAGGGTGGCGGCATCAGCTGCCACCGCCGCATCGGCTGCCGCTTCGCCAATGTCCAGGCTGATTCTCGCATCGCCGATGTCGCGCACTACTTCGCGCAGGGTATCAGCCACGACCGCATGCCCGCCAGAAATCCTGGGGGAGAGCTGGGCGTAGTTGCGCGCCATCTCCTCCAGGTGCGCAACACTCGCCGTCAGCGTGGACTCCCGCTCCTGATAGACCTGCTGCAGGGCCGCTGCATCCTGGCCGGCCGCAAGCTCCGACAGGTGCCGCAACACATTCCGGATCGGTGCCAGCCCGTTCTTGATGTCGTGATTCACCTGTCGGGCCAGGTCGCCGGTAGCCGCGCGACGCTCGGCGTCACGAAGCTGGGCTACGCTGCGGCCCAGCCGGTGCTGCATGGCGCCCAGCGCGGTACTCAGCCGGCCGATCTCGTCGCCTCGACCGCTGGCGAAGTCCTCATCGAGGTGGTCGACATCCACCCGCTCCGCGCGTTGCGTCAGGTCTCGCAGCGGCCGGCTCATGCGCGCGCCGAGCAGCAGCGCAAGTGCGGCAGCAAGGATGCCGCTCAGCGCAAGCGCAGTGGCGAGACGATGGGAGATGCCGTTGCGCAACACTGCGACGTTGCTCGAGCGTCGCCAGAGGACAATGCTTGCGGTCTTGCCGGCCCCTCCTGCGAGCGGAAGCGCAAAGTTCGCGATCTCCACTCCCGCCGGTGCGGAATCGCCGGGCAGGAGCAGGGCGACTCCGATGCTCGTGTCCGGCGACAGCGACGCGAGCCAGACGGAATCGAGCATGGTGCCGCCAGAGAGCAGCAGTGTCTGGCCGGAAGCATCGATCGCAGCCGTCCGCGCCAGGGCAGGCGCGGTCCCTGCTGGTGAGCGCACCAGCCACACCTGCGTGCTGTCACTCGGGGGCAGCAGGGGTTCCCGCTGCCCATAGAGGTTCCGGAACCGATTGCTGCTCAGGACGGCGCCTCCGGAATCCTGCAGCAGGAGTGCGCCGAGTCCCGCCGTGGTCGCGGCGCCGCTCGCATAGTCTATGAGCCAGCGCCTGGCCTCGGCGTCACCCGCCAGTGCCCGCAAGGTGCGCGGGTCCCGTGCCAGGTCGCGAGCGATCACATCCAGGCGGCTCTCGATGCCCGCGCTCTCATCCGAGAGCGATTGCCAGGCGTGAGCTGCGACCTGCTGATTGGCCGCCGCCTCGCCGTTGGCGAGCCGGACTGACAGCTCGCGTCGCACGCCGAGCGCGAAGACCAGCAGGGGCACCAGAGCCGCAACGAGCAGGGCCACGATCAGGCGGCCGCGGAAGGTCATGGCGTCAGCCGGGTGATGAGCGTTGCGCGGGCCTCGATGAGTGCCGTTACCCGGGCACCGCAGAAGATGGTGGTTGCGCTGTCGCGCGTCATCAGTGGCACGGCCACCACCACGCCGGCTTCTCGGCCGTCACTCAGCGCCCAGCCGAATTCGCGCTGTTCCAGGCCGATGGACGTCATGCCGGCGAGGGCAGCCAGCCGCTCGGCAATCTCACGGGCCACCAGGTCCGAGTCGAGGTAGGCAATCGCCGGCCTCGTCTCGCGGGCACGGGCGATCGAGCTGTCACACCGCAAGGGCAGCGGCGGCATAGTGACGGAAGGAGCGGCATCCGTACTCACGGCGAATCGCGCGAGGTCGTCTCGCACGCCCACGGCAGCACCGGAGTCGGCGAGCGCGGGAACCGGCACGATGCTGTCGGAGATGAGCGCATAGAGGCGCCCCCACGGCAGTTGCGCCGCCGTCGCGGTGCCGGGCGGAAATGCCTTGAGGAACGGGCCGTTGGCCACGGCCGGAAGCTGGCCCCGCGCTACAAGGACCGACGCATCGCGCGTGTCGGCGACCTGCCAGCGGATAACGGAAGCGTCCAGCAGGCGGGCCAGCGAGTCAGTGTGGAGGGTGAGCGTGTCGCGTGGGTCCGTTACCCAGACGACCACCGTATCGGCTGGCGCTGGAGCCGGAGCTTCCGGCGTGCCGCCCCGGCCGCCACACGCCGCCAGGAGGGCCAGCGCCGGCATAATGGCTGGTGCTCTCATGCCGGAAAGCTATCCCGGTCGTGGCCGGAATGGCCTGCTATCTCGGTTCACCTACCAGCAGGTGGCCCTGGGCGCCGCCGATGCGTAACGAGTCGTTCTGGATGAAGACGAAGATCTCGTTGAGCGCAAGGAGCAGGCGCACGGGACCGGCAGAGCGCTCGCTCATGAGCTGCCGGGCCCGGCTGGCGCTGTCGGCCGCCAGCCAGCCGCGGTACATCGAGTCGACACGGAAGCGCACCGGGGTTGTGCTGTCGACCTGAACCTGCAGCCAGGTGCGCGTGGAGTCCCGCGTCAGCTGAATCGCGTGGCTGCCCGCATGGGCGGAAATAGTGTCGCTCATGAAGTCGAGCGGGAGCATCCAGTCGTATCCCCCCACCGGCACTGCCTCACCGCGCGCCAGTCGTGCTGACTCACGACTATCAGGCGATCGCGCGCTCGAGGCAGAGTATTCGATACCCTTGAGCGCGAGGAGCCTGGTGGCCACGCTGTCGCGCACCGCCCAGGAACTCTTTTCCAGCTCCACGTTCGCGAGCGTCGAATCGCCGAAGATCCGCTTCACCGCATCCCGTGCATCGTACTGCAGCAGGAAGCCGAGTGCCGCGCTGGCTTCGCGGGCGCGCTCGGGGACCTGGTCGTTGCCGGAGAGCAGCCTGGTGAGTCGGTCGGCCTGGCTGTTCACCGACAGGTTCCGCACGCCGAGCGGGCCGCCAAAGCAGACCGCCAGCACTGCGGCAAGCGAGAGCGGGATGGTCCTGATGCTCGTTCCCCGGGAGATGGTGTAGAGCACGGCGATGCCGAGCAGCCAGATGCCCAGCACCAGCCCAAGAGTCCGGAGCGGCGTCAGGCCGTACGGTTCCACCCGCTTCCAGAGCGCGAGCAGGAGCATGATCGCAGCTGGAATCAGCCCGATGAACAGCCCGCGGGCGTAGAGGCGGATCCAGCCCTCGTCGGCGAGCGAACGCAGGGGATGGACCAGCAGGAATCCAAGCAGGCCCGCGACCGAAACGCTGGTGACCAGATAGCCGATCCAGCCGTCGGGCCACTGGCCCGTCAGGATGATCTTGCCCAGGTAGGCCACGAGGATCACGAGGTAGATCGCAACCAGCGGCGTGAGGACATACTGCGTGAAGATCTTGAGCGCGCGGGGATAGGAGCGGAATTCCAGCTCTTCGGCCTCATCGGGAACGCCGCCGAGGAAGATCCACGGATGCACCAGAAACGCCATGATGAACCAGAGCCTGGGGTA
>DAIMFY010000139.1:0-6100 GCA_036724295.1 Gemmatimonadales bacterium
ATGGCGCCCTCGATGATTTCAGGCACGGAATCGCGCACGGCACGGATGCTCGGCACTCGCTCCACGGCATGCCGGGCAAAGACCTGCTGGACCGATGCGCCGGTGAATGGCGGTTCGCCCACGAGCATCTCGTAGAGGACGCAGCCGAGACTGTACTGGTCGGAGCGTGCATCGAGCCGCGATGAGGTGCCGATCTGCTCGGGGCTCATGTACATCGGCGTCCCGACCACAAGGCCAGACGACGTCAGCACGGCCTGGTCCTGCTCCAGCGCGTGCGCAAGGCCGAAGTCGGCCACGAGTGCGTGCCCGCCGCTCAGCAGGATGTTGCCGGGCTTGATGTCGCGGTGCACCACGCCCTGCTTGCCGGCGTAGTCGAGCGCTTCGGCCACCTCCGCACCGATGGCAAGCGCCTCTTCGAGCGGCAGCGGGCCCTCGCGCCGGAGCCGAGCCGCGAGGGATTCGCCCTTGACCACCGGCATCACGTAGAAGAGCAGGCCGTCGCTGTCGCCGCTGTCGTAGAGCGGGACGATGCCGGGGTGGCTGAGTCGCGCTGCCACCCTGACCTCGCGCACGAAACGCTGATGACCAAGCGAGGCGGCGAGCTCGGGTGACAGCACCTTGATGGCGACGTCGCGATCGTGCCGGACATCGTGCGCCAGGAACACGACCGCCATGCCACCGCGCCCCAGCTCGCCCCTGACGGCGTAGCGATCGCTCAGGGCCTGGGTCAGCCGCTCCTGGAGATCACTCATGAAAGGGGCACCGTCAGGGGCCAGCCCTCCGACTCAAAGAACGGGTGACAGCTTCGGGACGGCACGGCGAGGTCCTGTTCCAGGACCGCTGCGCCCAGCGCTCCCTTGTACAGGGAGAGACGGCCGGAGGCGCCGCGCGGGAACGGGCGCGCCGCTCGCTGTCGAACCTCGTGCGCACGGTCGAGCCATACGGCGTCGCCGGCCATTCGATGGAGCGCAAGCAGGGCATAGCTGCGTCCCGCCAATCCGCAGCAGAGGTCGGGCATGCGATCGGCGGCTTCCCACGCGCTCCACCCACAGCGCTCAGCCATCGCCTCATAGCGGCGGCGGCCGGTGACCTGCGCCGCCAGAATCCAGAGATGCACGAGGCCGGATGGCCCGTTGCACCAGCCGGGAATATCATGGTGCCGGCCGGTGCCGCTCATGTGCGGGAACTGCACACCCCGGCCGCGCGGCTCGGCCAGACGGCAGAGGCGGGCAAGCGCGCCGGCGGCGCCATCGGTGAGGGCCACACCTTCAGCGCGCTGCCAGCGAAGCAGTGCGTAGAGCACGCCGCCCCAGCCGTGGACGATCCCGCTGTTCTGCAACGGACCGGGCAGCGACGGAAATCCCTCGAGCGCTGGGAGAGCGGCCTCCAGGCGCTGCGCGAGCGCCCTGCCGAATGTGCGCAGCGCGCGGCGTGGCGTTACCAGCTCCGCCGGTGCGCATTCGAGCAGTTGCGCCGCACCAAGGAGGACACCGGCGATGCCTTGCCCCAGCTCGATCCTTGGCTCGGCCGCCACATTGAGCGCACAGTACTCCCTGATGATCGCCGCCATGCGCGCCCATTGTCCCGTTGCCTGGGCAATGTGCGCATCCACCAGCAGGAGGCCGGACGCAGTGAAGAACGGTGCCACCGTACCAGCCACGCTCGCACCGAGACCCTGGCGCGGATTGTGGAATGCGCCGCGGCCCGCCGCGGCATGCTTGGCGACCTCGCACCATCCGGCCGCGAGAGCCAGGAGCCGAGGGTCATCGCGCAGCATGGCCAGGCGGTAGAGCCCGAACGCCGTACCAGCCATCCCGTGCATTACCGAGCAGCGGGGTGGCGCCAGGCGTCGGGCCCACTCGGCGGGAGTGTGACGCTCAAGCGCATGAATCCAGGCATCGGTCCGGTGCCCGGAGCGGATCACCGGTACAGGGGCAGCCGGCGGAATAGTGCAGCGACTGAGCGAGGCGGCTAGCGCCTCCACCGAGGGATAGCGATCCCGTGCTTCGAGCGCCATGGCTCGCCGAAGTACGGCCTCGAGATCGGGCCAGTGCGCCATCCCCTGCTCGGCGAACGGAACCGGCACCGTGGTAGCAATCGCGCGCAGCAGCACCGAGCGATCCTGGATTGGACCCACGTGCGCGGCTCCGGCGGCAAGCTGGTAAAGCAATGCACCGATGGCGAACTGCTCACCTGCCGCCGTGAGCGGAGGTGGTGCGCTGCCGCTGAGCCATGCGCGCGCAAGCGCGGGCTCGGCGCAGGGAAGCACCGCGCCGCGTTCCAGTTCCCGCCTTCCCGTGAGGCGACTCAACCCGAAATCGAGAATCGAGATCCTGCCGCTTGTGCCCACGAGCAGGTTCCCTGCATGCACATCGCCATGGAGAACCTGACGGCCATGGAGCCGAGCGTACGCTCGCGCCACGGCGCTGAGCAGGCCGAGCAGGGCCGGCCGGCCGGCCGGGCCCTGCACCCGGAGTTCGGCCGCGCGCACTGACGCGGAGCTGCCGGTGCACCAGGACATGACGAGCCAGGGCCGACCCTCGAAGGTTCCCGCCTTTCGCACTCGCGGTGCGCCATGTCCATCGATCAGCGAGAGGGCGTCACGTTCCCGCGCGAGCGCACGGCGCATTCGAAGCTGCGCGCCAGGCCGGGCAATCTTGAGCGCTGCGACTCCTCCAGCGGGCCCGCGCACCTGGTACAACTCACTGTCCTCGAGCACCGCGACGGGGCGCAGTACAACATGGCCGCCAATGCGCTCACCCTTGTCGAGTGAGGGTTCGATGACATGGGCGTCTGGTGAATGGGCCGCGACCAGGATCCGGGCCTCATAGCAGGAACGCAAGAGAGGAAAGGACTCGGTGAGCGCCACACGCGGATCGTGCCCATTGCTCTCCACGATCAGCGCATCGACGATGCGCGAGGGGCGCCGAAAATGTTGGAGCAGCCGAGCTGCGTCCTGCCCGATCACCTTGGACGAGGCGCGCACCCGCGCCCGTCCCACCGCATATCCGTGCGGCACGGCAGGCAGCTGACGGCGCAGGGCGTCGGGCAGGTCGGCGAGCGGCGTCAGCAGGACATCGTCGGGAAGAATCAGCAGGTCAGTGATGGCCATGCCGTCGCCTTGGCGTTTTCGAGCGGCGCTCGGGCGTCCAGTCACGGACATCCACGCCGTCCAATGACACCCGATCCATGGCGTAGCGCCAGGCTGGCACGGGACATCCCGGGTCCCGAAATGCCTGCACCAGCGCGGTCGCGAGCCGGTGCGTGAGCCACGCGCGCCAGCTGCTGTCGCCGCTCCACGGGGCGGCAGCGTCCTGACCGTCAGGGTCAACGCCCCAGGACAGCAGCGCCGAATCGCCAACCTGTCGCGTGAAAGGCACGCCCTGAGCAGGAATGCCGGCGAGCTCCCGCTCGAGCCGGCCGGCGGCCCGCTCCATCCGCGCTCGCGTGGCGAAGTAGAGCACCAGCTTGTCTGCGCGCAGGATGTTGGCGAGATCCCGTCCGACCTTCATCGAGAATGCCTCACGCTGGTGCGCCGCGGCCTCGAGCGCGGGCAGGAGGTGCTCGGGCATCGGGCTCAGGTACAGCTTCCAGACGCGGTCCTCGCTCCGCGACGGAGCCGCGCGATCCCAGGAGAGCCAGGCACCATCGCCCGCTGTTTCCGGTGCACCGAGTCCCGCTGAACCGGGAATGCTTCGCCGGAGCACGGAGTCGAGCGACATGGCGGCGGGATAGCGGCGTCGCCAGTCGGGCGTGGCGGGAAGCGTGTTGAAGCTGTACAGCAGCCGGGCTAACACACCGGAGGATGGCAGCTCGAGCGCCGCGGACGTGCGCAACGCTGCCAGCGACAGCATGCCGATAGTGGTGCCGGGTTCAGGCGCTTCCCTGACACTCAGGCAGTATCGCCGTGCCGAGGCGCCGCTGACATAACGGCGTCCTTCGCGAATTTCGAGCACGCCATCGAGGACCAGGGCGCGAAGCGCGCGCGAGGGAATGGCGCGGGGCGGACGCTGGGGCTTAGCCAGCGCGCGGAAGAGACGGGCGGTGTCGCGGGTCACGACGCGCTGGACCCGGAAGCCGTCCTCGGTCGGCATGAGGACGCCGCCAAATGCGGGATGGGAGGCCTGCGCCGCGAGCCACGGCGCGAGCGGAGGGTGCAGGTCGTGCGGCTCCAGCAGGCGGTAGGTCACCGCCGACCGAACCAGCCGGGTGGAAAGTGAAGGAGAATGGGCCATGGCCGAATCGGAGCCCACCCGGTGCGAGTCGCCGCACCGGGGGGCCAGGGGCGGCTCAGGCCAGGGCCGCTTCGAGTTGAAGCCGGAGTTCGTCGAGTTCACCATCGACGAGCTTGGGCTTCTTCTGCGTGGTGTTGGTGCAGGCACCGCAATTGGTCGGCTGCTTGCAGGGATCTCCCCTGTCGCCATCGACCCATGCCAGCTCGCCTGTCTCCGACGCCGTCACCGGCATCATCACATCCCTGCTCTCGAACCTGTTCATGCTGCCTCCCCTCACGTAGGACTGCTCGGCCAGCCGATGTGACTGGTCCGCCAACCGCCCATGGATTACGAAGGAGTCCGCTGGGATATACGGGCCGCCGGCACAGCCGTCAACTGGGATCTTGCCGGATGGGGGAGGGGGAGGTAGTTCAGGAGCGGGTGGCAGGCCACCAGTCACAAGTCACATGCCGACGGTCGACGGTCGATGCGTCATTGCGAGGCCCGGAGGGCCGAAGCAATCGGGTGGCCTGGATTGGGATGCCCGCCACCCGATTGCTTCGTCAGGCCCCAAGGCCTTCCTCGCAATGACGCGAGGTCAACGTTCGACCCGTGACCTGCGACCCCCATGCCTCACGCCCCACGCCCCCCATCTTTCCAGATCCACAGCATCGCCTTTGCCTATCCGGGCAACCGGGAGGCCATCGCGCTGCGGGCGCCGGCCACCGACCGGCTGCTGAGCGAGCACGCCGAATGGATCCGGCAGGAGCGCTCGGCGCCGGTCGCATATGTGCGTGGTGCGCGGCCGCATATCCGAGTGGTACTTCGACGAGTCACCGGGCCCGCCAAGCTGACTGCCATTATCGGCGCCAGCGCCCGGGGAAAGACCGTCGGAGTGGTCGCGCGCCGCGTGCGGCTGGCATTTGGCCGGAATGGCCTCTCGCAGCCGGTGATCTTCAGGCTGTCGAAGCGCCTGCCCTGCACCGTGGGCGTGCGGCGGGTCCGCTGGCACTGGACCGGGGAAGTTGGCGACGTCAGGGTGCCGCTTGGAGACTCGGAGCATGAGATCTGCCTTGCATGGCGGCGGCCGAGGCCGGCCCAGCCGTGGGCCGGCGTGAATGACTTCAGGAACCACCCGGACTGGGTCTACGCCCCGGTCATGCAGTGGACCTGCGCATGGGCGGCGGGCCGGAACGATCCGAAAGAGATTTGCGACGCCATCCTCAGCCACCTTCCGGCCTCTGGACTCAGCTACGCCAGGCCAGCGTGGGACGTGCGAAGCATGCTCAGCACGGGTGGCGGCTACTGCGGCGGCTGGTACCGGATGTTCCAGGCGATGGCCGCGGCCCAGGGCGTTGCGGTGGAGCGGCGCTCGTTCCTGGTAGACTGGCAGGACGAAAGCCGCGGGCGGGCACGATGGTGCGCCATCGTCGTCGACAGGCCGGGCATCAACCGCGACACCGTGGCCGAAGCGGCAAGCACGTTCCATGACGTGCGCCGACGGCCGGTGAAGGACGCCCCGGTTCGCTCCATGACCGTCGCGCGCTATCGCTTCTGGGGTGTGCCCGAAAAGCTGGGTGACGGGCATTGTGTCAATTTCCTGCGCCACGACGGATGCTGGTATCTCTACGATGCCTCTTTCCTGTCCCGGCCAGTCGCACTACCGGGCTTCACGCTGCCCCGCTCCAGCACCACCCGTGCCGTTCCCATTGGCAAGCTCGGTACGTTCCGCACCCGTTATCTCGACCAGGCCGTGAGCTACATGCTCGGCTCCTTCCGGCGGGAGGGCCATCTGTATCGCACGGTGCACCCCGATCCCGGCGATCCGGGGTTCGGCAAGCAGCCGGTCATCAATGGCCTGAGCATCCGCACGCCGATTGTGCCGA
>DAIMFY010000140.1:0-6063 GCA_036724295.1 Gemmatimonadales bacterium
CCGAGCGCTGGGTGGAGCGCACGCCGGATGACTTCGTCTTTGACGTGAAGGCGCACGCCCTGATGACGGGGCACCCCACCGATCCGCACCGACTTCCTCCGGCATTGCGCGAGCAGCTCGGTGGCAGCGCCGATGCGCACCGGGTGTATCCCAAGGACATGCCGGATGTGCTGCTGGATCAGGTGTGGGAATACTTTCGCGATGCGCTGCGGCCGTTGCATGAAGCGGGGAAGATTGGCTCGGTGCTGATGCAGTATCCGCCGTGGTTCATGCCGTCCAAGGACAACGTGGCAAGGATTCTCGAAGCAAAGGAGCGACTTGCGCCGCTGGAGATCGCGGTGGAGCTGCGGAACGCGCGGTGGTTCAGCGACAAGGTGGGCCCGCGCACCATTGATTGGTGCACCGAGCATGCAGTGCCGCTTGTCATGGTGGACGAACCGCAGGGCACGCCGCACAGCGTGCCGAGGCGGGTGACGGTCACCTCGCCGACACTGGCCATCCTGCGGCTGCATGGCAGGAAAGCGTCAACGTGGGCGCGCCGGGGCGCGAGCGTGGGCGAGAAGTACCGCTATCTCTATGATCGCGAGGAGCTGCAGTCGCTGGTGCCCGATGTCCAGGACGCGGGCCGGGAGGCTCGTCGGATGCACATCATCTTCAATAACTGCTACGGGAATTACGGGACGACGAATGCGTTGGAGATGTTCAGGGAGCTGAAGGCGGAAGGCTGAAGGCTGAAGGCTAAAAGCTGAAGGCTGTGGGGGCGGAGCCGGCGTCGTAATAGTGATTGTCGCCTTCATCATTGTATTCGCGGATCACGGAGAAACCCAGTTCAGCCAGTCTGGCTCGATAGACCTCAGCGCCGAGCGATCTTGATTCTTCTCCAGTCATCGCATCGCGCCAGGCGCAAGCTTGTGCGGGGGTGGTGAAGAGCAGTCGTCCGCCCGGGTTCAGTGCGGACGCCACGCGCTGCAGTAGGTCGAGCTGGGTCGCTTCCGGCAGGAGAAACCACAATCCCCATGCCAGCACTGCATCGAACCGCCGGCCAAAGAACGTTGACTCTTCGACCGACTCGCACGCCACGGTCACAGCTGGAAACTGCTGGCGGAATGCGGCGACAAGCGTGGGCGAGGCGTCGACGGCGCAGACGCTGTGTCCCTCGTCAATCAGGACCTGGGTGAGCGGGAGTCCGGAGCCGCAGCCGAGGTCAAGCACAGTGGCGCGGGGCGAGAGCGAGCGCGCCCACGCGCGCACCTCTGGCACACCGATGCCGGTCGTAGCTCGGCCGCGGGCGGTGAGAAATTCTTCCGCGATGCGTTCGTAGCCGTTGGCGAGGCTGGACAGTGATTCTTCAGTCATCCATGCCGTGCTTCGACGTTCTCTGCAGCACGTCTCGAAAGCGCTAGATCTGGCTCGCTCGCTTGCGCAGAATTATCCACGCGAGCAGCAGGCAAACCGGCGGACCCAGCAGCACGGGAGCCATGCGCATGAGTCCTGCCGGGTCGAGGCTGATGCCAGCGAGGCCGCCGTCATCACTCGGTAGCGAGCCAAGCGCACGCAAGGCGAGCAGGGAAATGGTGCCCCCAGCAAGAACGATCCAGGCAATGCTGAGCCCGATGATGCGGCTCCGGGGCCATGCTCCGATGCTCATGACGTTGATCCTCCAGGAATCCTGGCGCTGTTCCACGAACCGGTCTCAACGACGGGCTCCCCGCCCGCCACGCATCAAAGTTCCACTCCGACTGCAGGAGCGCAAGCAGAGCGGGGGAGCCTGGCGGCTCACGTCAGCTCGCGACCGTTCATGGATCTCCGTGATCAAGCTGCATGGCGCTCGCCGGTCAGGCAGCCACGGTTGCGCGTGGCGCGAGCAGCACGTCGCAGTACTCGAACCGGCCATCCCGCCGCACCCGCTCACCAGCAACCAGCGGCAGCGGGCGGGTGAAATGCGGACCGGCATAGACGCAGGTGTGGAACTCACCCCGTTCACCACAGGGATCCACGCCCTCGGGCAGCTCCGCCAGCAGCGCCGAGTCAAATTCCCGCCCTGCGAACTCCGGACCTAGCTGGGTCGTATCCACGCAAGTGAGAATCGCTCGATGGCCGGTCTGCACGAAGTGCCGCGCCAGGGCCGCCGTGTCCTCACCCCAGAGCGGAAACACCCCGATCCAGCCCCGCGAGCCCAGCAGTGCCTCACGATAGGCGCGCACGTCCGCGAGGAAGAGGTCGCCGAAGGCCATGTGCCGCACGTCCGGCCAGCGCGCCCGGGAGGCGCGCAAGGCCTGCGCGAATGCCGCTTCGTAGTCGGCGTTGCTGGAGCTGGAGGAGATGGACGCCTCGATGAGCGGCAGCCCGAGGGCACTGACCTGCGCCTCGAGCACCGCGCGGCGAACGCCATGCATGCTGATCCGGTCGTACTCCCGGGTCACGGTCGTGAGGAGCGCCACGACTCGGTACCGCGGATCTGCGCGCAGTGCAGCCAGGGCCAGCATGCTGTCCTTCCCGCCGCTCCAAGCGAGTACCACGTCAATCATGGTGGGGCTCGACATGTCGATGATGCGAGTGCTCATTCTATTGGTCGGCCGCCTCGTCCGCAGGAGGCAGGGATCGGGCAGCCGGGGGTCGTCCCGCATTGGCGTTGGCCTTGCTCCCACGCCCGCCCCCGCGTCACTAAGGCTCCTGCTTGCCGAAGACCTCGACGATTGACGCAGTCACCGTTCCCGGGTTCGAAAACATATGGGTCACGCCCCCTTTGAGGGAGTACGTCTGACCCGCCGACAGTTCTACCGGCGGTGCACCCTCGACGGTGAGGACCAGCCTACCGGTCGCCACAGTTAGCACGTGCCAGGTCGCGCCGGCGTGATGATGCAGGCGACGAGTCGCTCCTGGTTCGGCGTAATCCCGCAGCACACGATAGTCGGGGGTATCCGCCACGAGCATTGACGAAATTCCTGGGTCACTCGACAACGGGATCGCCCACCCACGCCCTCCGAATACTTGCAGCAATAGGAGCGCAGCCGGCACCAGCGCGAGCACCAACAACGCGGCCACCACGACCTTGCGTCGCATCATGTCGGATCTCCGGAATGCTGTGAATGGGTTGCCAGGCGGGTGCCTAACGCGACTGCATTGCCACAGTCTTCCCATCTTACGCGGCGCGGTCTAATCCGGATAGACTGCGGACCAGGCGAACTGGCGAGGCAGGTCCCGACCTTGGCCCCCTTTCTGAGGCCTTGGCAGCCACATCGCCTGCTGTGATTCGCACCTGCCGACCGCCCCAACCCGCTATTCCACATCGCAATAGCCAAGCAGCGTGCGCGTCTTAGACTGCGAAGCGTCGGGCGCGGTCCTCCCTCACTCACTGCCGTGCCACACTCACCCCCACCTCCGGCCCCACCCGCAACGTCTGCAGCACCACGCAATACCGCTCCGTGAGCTTGAGGAGCGTGGCCAGCTGCTCCTCGCTCGCACTGCTCTCCAGCTCAAACCGAAGCCGGATGGCGCCGAAGCCGACCCTGGCCTCCTTGCTCACCCCCAGCGTGCCGCGGAAATCCAGGTCGCCCTCAGCGCTGACGCGGCCCGACGTTACGGGGATGTCCAGAGCGGTCGCCACCGCCCGAAGCGTCACACCAGCACATGCTACCAGCGCCTGAAGCAACAGGTCACCCGAACAGGCCTGCATGCCCGTGCCACCCGTGGCCGGATGCAGCCCCGCCTCCACCAGCGCTTGCCCCGTCTCCACTCGGCAGGAAATGCCGGGATCATCCACGTGAGCCTCAGCCCGCAGCGTCACCACGGCCCGATCCGGGTCAGCGCGATAGAGTTCCTTCAGCGGAGCCTGGAGAGAGCGAAGGTCGTCTGGACGCATTGGAACTCCGATGGCTGGAAGCTGACTGCTGAAGCCTAAGGGCTGAAGGCTGAAAGCTGAAAGCTGAAAGCTGAAAGTTAAGGGCGACCCGATTGCTTCGCCCTGCGGGCTCGCAATGACGCGCGAGTCCAGCTTCGCGCAGCCAGCAGCCAGCAGCCAGCAGCCAGCAGCCAGCCGCCGAGCCGTCGAGCCGTCGAGCCGTCCAGCCGACTATCTTGCGCCATGGCCAGCCCCGAACCGCACTCCGAACAGACCCCGCTTGCCGCCGCCACCGCCCCGATCTTCAACGCCGCCAGAATCCTCTCCTCCAACCTCGCCGCCCTGCGCCACGACGAGCAGACGATGCTCGTGGTCCTGGCCGGCATCATCGGGACGCTCGTCGGCTTCGCGGTCAGTGTGTTCTACCGGCTGATCGACCTGATTCAGGATATCGTCCTCCGCTCCGCGCTCCGCATTCCCGTCTCCGACCTCCTGCTGATCCCGCTCTTCGTCGCCCTGGGACTCGCCATCTGCCGGTGGCTCGGCGTCTACGGCGCCCGCGGCTCGAATGGCGAGAATATTCCCGACGTGATGTACCGGGTGGGCGTGAAGGGCGGAGTGATTCCCCTGGCGCCGGTGCTGGCGAAGACGGCAGCGGCGGCCGTGGTGATCGGAACTGGCGGATCGGTCGGCGCCGAGGGGCCGGTCGTCGTGCTGGGCGCGGGGACGGCCTCGAAGCTGGGACGCTGGATGCGCGCCTCACCCAACCGGCTCCGCACCCTGGCTGGCTGCGGCGCAGCTGCGGGACTCTCGGCGGCGTTCAATGCGCCCATCGCCGGCGTCATTTTCGGCATCGAGAAAATCACCGGTACCGCCGGCGGCATGGCGCTCGCGCCGTACGTGGTCGGCAGCATCCTCGCCGCCACGGTGAGCCGGGCCATCTTCGGTAATCGCCCGGTGCTGGCGATGCCGGGTAACTTCGGCGTCCACAGTCCGTGGGAGATGATCCTGTATGCCATGCTCGGTGTGGTGTGCGGCGTCGTGGCGGTGCTCTACTCGCGTGGTGTGTGGAAGACCCAGGATCGCTTCGCCCTGATCAGGTCGCCATGGGCGCGCCTGGCGCTCGGCGCCGCCATCATCGGTGCCCTCGACCTCATGTTCCGCCAGGATCTCTGGGGCCATGGTCACCAGAGTCTCAACCTCGGCATCGTGGCGGCCCGTTCCGGCCTCTTCCTGCTGGGACTCACCGCGGCCAAGCTGATCGCCACCGCGGTAACGTTCGGTGCCGGCGGCACTGGCGGGGTGTTCACGCCCGCGCTCTACATCGGCGCCACGCTGGGCGGCGCCTGCGGAATCGCGGCGACCCATCTCTTCCAGTCCTCGCCGGCGCTGCCGGGCGCCATGGCGCTGGTGGGCATGGCAGGGCTGGTGGCTGGCGCCACGCACGCCCCGCTCACCGCCATCTTCATGGTCTTCGAGATGACCGGCGACTATGGCCTGATCCTCCCACTCATGCTGACCAGCGTCCTGGCGTACATGGTAAGCCGGAAGCTGCACCCCGAATCCATTTACACCGAATGGCTGGTCCGGCGCGGCGTGGTGCTGTCGCAGGGCGCTGACGCGGTGCTGCTTGCCCGCGCTACCGTGGCCGACTGTTACCACCGTGATCCCGTGACGGTGCCGGCCTGGGCCGACGTGTCCGCCATTCTCGAGATCACCCGCGGCAGCCGCCAGACCGAGTTTCCCGTGGTGAGTGTGCACGGGCGACTGGTGGGGATGCTGTCGCGTGAGACACTTCGCGAGCTGGGCGGCGAGATCCCGCCGGGTGCGGTGCTGGCCACTGACCTGGCGCGGCTGTCGGTGAAGCCGGTCACACCGGAAGATTCCCTGCTCACCGCCATGCGGCGCCTCGGCGCCGTCGACGTGGACTACCTGCCGGTGGTATCGGTGCGAGACCGCGGGCGGCTGGTTGGTGTCGTGGGCCGCCACGACCTCACCGCGGCGTATGACAGGATGATGGCGGAGGAAGCACATTGACGGGACGGGCAGGACGGGCAGGACGGGCAGGTGAGTCGTCAGGCATCAGTCGTCGGTCGTCAGCTGTCAGCCGACGACCGATGACCGATGACTGACAGCCCACGGCCTTCAGCTCTCAGCCTTCAGCCCTCCCTCCGCCTTCCACGCCCTCACGTACTGCACGAACTCCGCAGCCTCTTCGCCCA
>DAIMFY010000141.1:0-6037 GCA_036724295.1 Gemmatimonadales bacterium
CAGCACTACCCTGCGTGCCCTTCCCTCGGCGAGGGCGTAGAAGCGCACCAGAAAGGCCGAAAGCACCGCGTCATCGGCCTCCTCCTCGACGCTCTCGAGAAAGCGATGCTCCCGCGCAATGACGCACCCGTCCCGGACCCGCAGCAGGACGCCCACGGCGTCATCACCGTCGCGTGCGTAGCCGATCGCATCGGCGTCGCCGGTCCCGATCACCTCGACGGCAGCTGGCTCCTCCAGACGCTCGAGCCACTTGAGCGCATCTCGCAGCTCCTGGGCCCGCTCGAAATCTTCCCGCTCCGCGGCGCGGAACATGGCGGTCCGCACCCGCTCACGCACATCAACGGTGCGCCCTTCCAGGAAATCGAGCACCTCGCCGATCATGGCGCGGTAGTCCGCTTCCGATTGCCACCCAACGCAGGGAGCCTTGCAGCGGCCGATGTGATAATCGAGGCATGGGCGCTCCCTTCGTTCGCGGGGAATGTCGTCGGGACAGCTCCGTACCGTATACAGCCGCCTGATGATGGCGAGCGTCCGGCGGAGCAGCCCGACATCGGTGAACGGCCCGAAGTAGCGGGCACCGGGAATGTTGCGCCGCCGCGTGACCAGCACCCGCGGGAAGGGGTCGCCGAGCGTGACGGCAATCGACGGGTAACTCTTGTCGTCCTTGAAGACCACATTGAACCGCGGCCGATACTCCTTGATAAGGTTGTTCTCGAGCACCAGCGCCTGCGCTTCGTCGGGGACCACGATGGTCTCGACGTCGGCAATCCGGGTGCGCAGCAGTCGATTCTTGGGGCTGTCGCTGAAATCGGTCGCGAAGTAGCTGCGCACCCTGCTCGACAGGCGCTTCGCCTTGCCCACGTAAAGAATGTTTCCCTCGGCGTCCTTCCAGAGGTAGACGCCGGGGGTATCGGGCAGTGTGTCGAGCTTGCGCTGAAGCTGGTCTGGTGGATCGATCATGAACTGAAGCGGCCGAACAGGGCGCGCGCCTCGGGCACGCGAAGGACGATTGCTGATAACAGGTACGCCACCCCAAAGGTTCCGGCCACCGCGAGGCCCCGAAGCTTCGGGCCGGAGGGTGACAGCACACTCAGGACCGCCCACGACAACGCGACCGCGATGAGCGCCGCCATCCAGAGCCGGGCGACGAAGCCTGCGGGAACACCGGTGCTTCCGATGCGCCGGTTGAGCGCCCGCCGGAGCAGCGTGAACTCGATCCAGGCGGCGAGCCCGGCCGAGGCAGTGAGCCCCGCGGCGCCCCAGCGCGCATCGTAGCCCAGCAGCCCCGGCAGGTGAAGCGCCGCAAACCACCCGAGGGCAATCGTGAGCACCACCCGGATGACACCGTATCGAAGGGGTGTGCGGGTGTCGCGAAGGGCGTAGAAGGTCGATGAGTACAGGCGGCCCAGCGTGCCCGCGAGCAGCCCGACGGCGGAGCCAGCCAGGATGCTCCAGACCGTCACGCTGTCGGCGGCGGTGAATCGACCGCTCTGGAAGAGGAGCGCTGCCAGCACGTGTCCGATGGACAGGAAGGCGGCGGCCGATGGCACCACGAAGAAGGCGATATGCCGCAGGCCCCGCTGGAGTCGCTCGCGCAGATAGCCGTGCACCGTGGCGTCCTCGCCGCGGGTGCTCGACATGGCGGGCAGTTCCGCCGCCGAGACCGACATGCCAAACAGGCTTACCGGGAGCGTGTAGAGCATCTGCGCGTACGCCAGGTTGGCGAGGGCACCAAGCGGCAGGAACGATGCGATCAGCGTGTCGACGTATGCCGAGATCTGGGTGACGCCGCGGGCCACGAAGGCAGGCCCGAAATTGCGGACGACCTCGCGCACGTCGGGATCACGGCGGGCAAAATTGAGGCGAATGCCGCCAAGCAGCCGCAGGACCGACGGGAGCTGGACCAGCAGCTGCAGCAGGCTTCCGGCCACCGAGGCCCACGCCGCGTAAATGGCGAGCTGGCTGGGCGCGCTGGTCCCGCCCAGGGCGATGAGCGTAGCGATGATCGCCACGTTCCATGCGATCGGCGCGGCGTAGGACAGGAAGAAGCGATGGTGGCTGTTGAGGATGCCAAGGCACCACGCCGAGAGCACCAGCAGGCCGGTGCCGGGAAAGACGATGCGGACCAGCGTGATTGCCAGCTCGCGGCGCTCACCGCTGAAACCCGGTGCAATGAGGTCGATAAGCCACGGGGTGAGCAGCACGCCGGCCAGCACCAGCACCGCAATGACGGCTCCCAGCAGTGCGGCCACGGCGCCTGCCACACGGCGTGCGTCGTCACGGCGCTCTTCGCCCAGCAGGCCGGCGTACACCGGGATGAAGGACGCGGAGAGCGCCCCTTCCCCGAAAAGATTCTGCAGGAAATTGGGAATACGGAAGGCGGCCTGCCATGCATCCGCCGCGCCGCCGGCCCCGAGAAAGTGGGCGATCGCCGCACCGCGCAGGAATCCGACGATCCGGCTGGCAAGGATGCCGGCCGCCACCATGACCGCCGGACGCCGGCGGCGACTCAGGGTGCGCTCGGCGGTGGCAGCGGCGGCCGCGCCGGCGCATCCTCGACCAGGCGCTGAAGGAAGGCGTTGTCCTCCTTCAAGGTCTCCACGCCGCGGGTGAGGTCATCGACCTCGGCTTCGAGCAGTTCCACCTTGCGCGCCAGTTCAGCCAGCTCGGGGGTAACCGTCTCCGGTCCCTCGAGCCGGCGCGCAATGGCCCGGCCGATTGGCGAATCAAGGAGGATCCCGAGAATCGGGATCAACAAGGCCAGAAGGAGCACCAGCGCGACAATCCACATGGTGCCGAGTCTAGGCGGGAACGAGGGGCCCTTCAAGGGCCGACTGGTAGCCGGCGAGCGCGGCCTCCTGCACCGCCTCCATCACCGGCAGGCCGAACCGCGCCAAGGGCTCCGGCACGCAGAGCATGCGCTCCTGGGGCCGGCCGGCCGGCAGGACGAAGGTGCGGGCGCGCACGAGCTGGCGCAATTCGGTTTCGTGCCGTCGCTTGAGGCTACGGACGAGCCGCCGCTCAAGCCGTCCGAGCTCGAACTCCACCCGGCGCGCGGAACCCTCCGCGGACCGCTCGAGCGGAGCAGCGATGGCGGCGGCTTCTCTGCCCAGCACCTGGAAATGCTCCCTGGCCGAGCGCCGCAGATCGTTCAGCGCGGTCACCGTCGCTGGCGTGAGCCGGTCCGCCGCTGCCTTGGCCAGGACGTCGCGGGCCGGGTCACGAAGCTCCTCGAACGAAAGCCCAAACCGGGCCAGCATCCGATCAGTGTAGGAATCCACGATCACTCCGCTCCAGCGCGGCACCGGCGCCGGCAGCGGGACGCCAAGTGTCTCGAAGACCGCACGGGCCAGGGCGAGGTACCGGAGCTCACCGGGACCAGCGCAGTAGGCGACCGTACCGAGCAACTCGCTCTCCAGGACCGGCCGCAGCAGGACGTTGGCCGATAGCCGCTGGGGTTCGCGCTCGGCGATGCGCTCAAGGTCAAGGAGGGAGAGCGACTGCCCCGCCCTGCGAAGGCGGTAGCCGGGGCCATCGCTCACGATGCGGTCCCGGCCGTCCGGCCCGTCGAGCATGACGAGCGTGGCGGCGGGATCGTGCTCGATGCCGGGATCTCTCCCCGCGCGCTGGAGCTCCGCTGTGCGCTCCTGAATCTGCCGGCTCAACTTCGCATGTTCCCGCACCGCCCGGATCAGGAGCGGCGCGCCGGCACGCTTGAACGGCTCCGCGGTACTGTCCAGCACCAGCACGCCGTGTGGCGCGAGCAGCTCCGCGAGCATGTGACAGGAAGCTCCGGCCATCGTCTGCTCCGGCACGAACCAGCGCTCGAGCAGCTCGAGGACCGGGCCGGCAGCGGGCGTGCCGGCGTGGCCACGGGCAAAGCGCTCGACGATCGAGCCGATGTCGGGCCCAAGTCTCTCGCGCCAGAGCGGGGTCATGGGCGCGTCCAGCTCACGCTCCGGCAGCATGTCGGTGATGAGCTGGCCGGCGTCGTCGAGCCAGTGCGCGACGCGTGCCTCTTCCCAGTCGTGATCATCGCCGGCCACCCAGAAGACGGGGACCACCGGTCGCTGCCAGCGCTCCTCCAGCAAGCGGGCCAGTGCTGCGGCCGAGAGCGCCTTGTGCAGGGTGTAGAGCGGGCCGAGAAAGAGCGCGGGCTGCTGGCCGGTGGTTACGGTGAGGGCTCCCGGCAATGAGAGTCGAGCGGCCAGGGCATCGGTGCCGGCCGCAGGAACGATGGCCGGCAACACCGACGGGGAGATGGCGCCGGAGCGCTCCACCACGGCCGGCATGGGGCCCAGCGCGTCATTGGCAACGATGCGAAAGCTCACGCATCCACCTGGCCGGCAAGCACCAGGCGCGGTTGTTCCGGTCCCGGCATGGCACCGTCGTAGTCGCCCATCCGCAGCCGGACCGTCACCCCTGCGCCCGCGAGCATCGCTTCGAGTTCATCGGCATCGAACAGGCGCACCCGCTCGAACCAGGAGCGGCCGTCGCCACTGCGGAGCGACTTGCAGACAAAGCGGCCACCATCGGTGAGACGCCGGCTGACGTCAATCGGCGTACCGTGCAAGGAGAGTGATTCATGCGCCACCAGCGACCGGCGCACCAGCGCTGAATTCAGGAAGTCGAGCACGAACCATCCGCCAGGGCGCACCGTGGTGACCATTTCGCTGAGCGCGCTTTCATGCTCGGCCTCGCTGTCAAAGTAGCCGAAGCTGGTGAAGAGGTTGACGGTCAGGTCCATGGAGCCGGGCCGGACGGGAAGCGCCCGCATGTCGGCGCGCACGAGCGGCGCGCTGCTGGTGAGCTGGGCCTGTCGCAACAGGGCCATGGAAAGGTCGGCGCCGATGCAGCGCGCCCCCGCGTCCTCGAACGCGCGGGTGTGCCGCCCGGGGCCACACGCCACATCGAGCACGCGCATGCCCTCACGCCACGGCAGGCGCTGCTGCAGGGCAGCCACGAGGCGGCCTGCGTCGGCGTCGTCGCGGTGGGGATAGAGCGCAAGATATTCCTCGTTGAACCACTCCTCGAACCATTCGGCCATGGATTATCTGCCCCGTCGCGCCTTGTGATACGGCTCGCCGCGCAGGATGGTCCAGGCCCGGTAGAGCTGTTCCAGTGCAATGACCCGGGCGAGTTCGTGCGGCAGGGTGAGCGGGCCCAGGCTCCAGCGTGCGTGCGCCCGGTCCAGCAACCCGTCGTCGAGTCCGTGCGACCCGCCCACCAGCAGGGCCACTGGCCGGGCCCGGAGCCGCCAGCGGCTCACCTGCTCGGCAAGTTGGGCGCTGGACCAGGCGTCGCCGGTCCGCGCCAGGCAGACGAGATCGCTTCCCGCCGGCACGCGTGCGAGGAGGCGGCCCGCCTCATCCCGTCGCTGCACCTCCGGCGTCGGGGCGCGCGACGCCTCCCGCACTTCCACCTCGCGCACCGAGGTGTAGCGCGACAGGCGCCGCAGGTAATCGTCACACGCCTCGCGGAAGCTGGGGCGCAAGCGCCCGACCGCGAGGAGCGTGACATCCATCAGGCATAGATCCCGCGGAGCCGGTGCACTTCCGCCACGCGCTCGATCGCCAGCATGTACGCCCCGATGCGGTTGCTGGTCTGGTACTTGTCCGCCATGCCCGTGACTTCATCGAAGGCCCGCACCATGATGCGCTCGAGGCGGGAGTTGACCGTCTCCTCGTCCCAGAAATAGCCGCCGCGGTCCTGGACCCACTCGAAATAGCTGACCGTGACGCCGCCGGCATTGGCGAGGATGTCCGGGATCACGAACACGCCCTTCTCGTCCAGGATCCGGTCGGCGTTGGCGGTGGTGGGGCCGTTGGCGCCTTCGCAGATAATGCGGGCCTGGATGTCGCGCGCGTTCTTGCTGGTGATCACATTCTCGAGCGCCGCCGGCAGGAGCACCTCGCAGGGCAGCTTCAGGAGCTCGTCGTTGGTGACGGCTTCCCCGCCGGCAAATCCGGCCAGCAGGCGCTTGGCGCGGATGTGCTCCTGCGCCGCGTCGAGGTCGAGACCCTTGTCGTTGTAAATG
>DAIMFY010000142.1:0-5984 GCA_036724295.1 Gemmatimonadales bacterium
TCGAACCCCGAGGGGATCCCGCTGGAGGTCTTCGACGGGCTGCGGGCGAGCCTCGCCAAGGATCGCGGGCAATTCTATCGCGACTTCAGCATCCAGTTCTACGGCACCAACCGGCCGGAAGCCAAGGTGCCGCAGGCGACATTGGACCAGTTCTGGTCGCTCTGCATGCAGACGGGACTCAAGAATTCCTACGAGTGCGTGAAGGCGTTCTCGGAGACCGATTTCGCGGAAGACCTCAAGAAGTTCGACATCCCGACGCTGATACTCCATGGTGAGGATGACCAGATCGTCCCGATCGAGCTCTCCGGACGGAAGACCGCCCAGCTGGTGAAGGGCGCCAAGGCGGTGTTCATCCCGGGCGCGCCGCACGCCCTGCCAGAGACCCACCAGGACCGTGTCAACGCCGAACTGCTCGCGTTTCTGCAGCGCGCGCCGGCGACCGATCGGCAAGAGGTGTTCGCGGCGGTCTGAAAGGGTGCCGGACGCCGGACGCCGGACGTCAGGCATCCGACGCGCGACTCATACGAAAGGAAACCACAATGAAGATCGTAATCATCGGCGGGACGGGGCTCATCGGCTCCAAGCTCGTCAACCAGCTCCAGGCAGAGGGCCATGAAGCGGTGCCGGCTTCGCCGGACACGGGCGTCAACACGCTGACCGGTGAGGGCCTGGACAAGGCGCTCACCGGGGCGGATGTCGTCGTTGACGTGTCGAACTCCCCGTCGTTCGAAGACGCGGCGGTGATGAACTTCTTCGAGACCTCGACCGGCAACATCCTCTCAGCCGAAAAGGCTGCCGGGGTCCGGCATCACGTGGCCCTGTCCGTCGTGGGCACCGGGCGCCTCGCCGAGAGTGGCTACATGCGGGCCAAGATGGCCCAGGAGAAGCTGATCAGGGAATCGAAGATACCCTACTCGATCGTTCATGCGACACAGTTCTTCGAGTTCATCAACAGGATTGCCGATGGGGCTACCGACGGCAACACGGTGCGGATTCCGCCGGTGCTCTTTCAGCCGATGGCTGCCGACGATGTCGCGAAGGCGGTCGCCAGCGTCGCGGTGGGCTCGCCGGTGAACGGGATCGTCGAAGTGGGGGGGCCGGAGCAGTTCCGGTTTGACAAGCTGATCCAGCGGGTGCTCGCCGCGCGCAAGGACCCGCGCCAGGTGATCGCCGACCCCAAGGCGCGCTACTTCGGCGCCATCCTGACCGAGCGCAGCCTGGTGCCGGGTGATAACGCCCGGTTGGGTCACATCACGCTCGCGGAGTGGGAACAGCAGGGAGGCGGACGGAAACAGGCGCCAGCCAGGCAGCCGGCCACGGCGAGCCACTGACCACTGTAGAAGTGCTGTCATCCCGAGCGAAGCACAGCTGTCACCCGCTGCTGGAGGAGCGCACCATACATGTCCATCACCGGGCAAGCTCGCTTGCCCTCGCACTCGGTTGCCTGTTTGCCGGCCAGCTCCTGGCCCAGGCGCCAACAGTCACGCCGCTCTCCACGACGTCCTTGCCTGACATTCCCGGCAAGGAAGTCATGATGCTCACCGTGGAGTACGCGCCGGGCGGCGCCGACAAGATTCATCGGCATAACGCCAACGCCTTCCTCTATGTGCTGGAAGGGTCCATCGTGATGCAGGTACGCGGGGCAGAACCGGTGACGCTCAAGGCGGGCCAGACCTTCTACGAGGGGCCGGACGACATCCACGTCATTGGCCGCGACGCCAGCAAGACTGCGCCGGCCAGGTTTGTGGTCTTCCTGCTCAAGAACAAGGGGGCGCCGCCGGTGTTGCCGGCGGAGTGAGATGAGCACCACAGAGCCAATCACACACCATGGGGTTCCATCATGACAACCTTGCAGCCGCCGGTCGGCCCGAGCGATCACTCAACAGGGCCCGAGGACGCTCCCGTGACGCTCGTCGAGTACGGCGACTATCAATGTCCGTACTGCGCGCGGGCGCATCCCACCGTCAAGGCACTGCAGGAACGCATGGGCGAACAGCTGCGCTTCGTCTTTCGCAACTTCCCGCTCACGCACGTGCATCCCGACGCGCTGCCGGCGGCGATCGCAGCGGAACGGGTCGCCGTGGTCGCGGGGCCGGACGCGTTCTGGACCATGCACGACCTGATCTTCGAGCACCAGCGGGACTCCGCTGATGCGCTCCAGAGGGCGCATCTCCTGGCCTATGCGGAGGCGGCAGGTGTCGGCTCCGAGGAGGTCGGGCCATATTGGGATTCGGCCGAGCTCACTGCCCGTGTCCGTGAAGACTTCCTGGGCGGCGTGCGGAGCGGGGTGAACGGAACGCCCACATTCTTCATCAATGGTGAGCGGTTCGATGGCGACTGGAGGGATGTTGATGTATTCGCAAGGGCGCTGCTGGAGGCGGCCGCATCGCACGCGCATGCGTGAACAGGTTCTCCAGCGCAGTGGCGCAATGAGATGAACACAACGCACCGGATTGCCACGTCGGTTCTCGTGATCGGGGCAGGCGGCGGCGGCCTCCGTGCCGCCATCCAGCTGGCCGAGCGCGGCACCGACGTGCTCGTGCTGAGCAAGCGCGCCAGGGCCGATGCGCACACGTCGCTTGCGGCGGGCGGGATCAACGCCGCGCTCGCGACGATGGACCCGGAGGACACCTGGCAGCAGCACGCCGCCGATACGCTGAAGGAGAGCTACCTGCTGGCCGACCCGCGCACGGTGCGGATCGTTACCGAGGGTGCGGCGCGCGGCATCGCCGACCTGGAGCGCTACGGGATGCCATTTGCCCGCGAGCCGGATGGCCGGATCTCGCTGCGCTTCTTTGGCGCGCACACGTATCGTCGCACGGCGTTTGCCGGCGACTACACCGGTCTCGAAATCCAGCGCACCCTGGTGAACCGGGCCGCGGAGCTGCAGGTCTCGATTCTCGATAACGTGTACGTCACCCGCCTGCTGGTGACCGATAACGTGGTCTTCGGCGCGTACGGCTTTGATCTCGAGACCGGCGATCGCTACGTCATCCACGCCGACGCGGTGATTCTCTCGGCTGGCGGGCATACTCGCATCTGGCGGCGCACGTCATCCCGCCGGGACGAGAACACCGGCGACTCCTGGCGGCTGGCATTCGAGGCTGGCGCCCGGATCCGCGACGCCGAGCTGGTGCAGTTTCATCCATCGGGGCTGCTGGAGCCCGAGGACAAGGCTGGCACGCTGGTATCCGAGGCTGCTCGCGGCGAGGGCGGCATCCTCCGCAACGCGCTGGGTGAGCGCTTCATGTCGCGCTATGACCCGGAACGGATGGAGCTCTCCACCCGCGATCGTGTCGCCCTGGCCGAATACACCGAGATAATGGAAGGGCGGGGCACGCCCGATGGCGGTGTGCTGCTCGATCTCTCGCACATCCCTCGCGAGGTCATCATGCAGCGCCTGCCGAGGGTGTACCAGACCCTGCTGGAACTGCAGATGGTGGACATCACCACCACTCCGATCGAAGTCGCGCCCACGGCGCACTACTCGATGGGCGGCGTGTGGGTGCGTCCGGAGGATCACGCGACAGACGTCACTGGTCTCTACGTCATTGGCGAGGCCTCCAGCGGCCTCCACGGCGCCAACCGACTGGGCGGGAATTCGCTGATCGAGCTCCTGGTATACGGAAGGATCACCGGTGACGCGGCAACGGAGTATTCCGCGAGCCTCGCGACACAGCGGCGGTCTGTGGGCGCGGAGCGTGAGGCGGAGCTGGAGGTGAGCGGGTTGCTCGAGAGCACTGGCCGGGAGAATGTGCGACCGCTGCAGCGGGCGCTTCGGGACCTGATGACCGACCACGCAGGTGTCGTGCGGAATGATGCCGGGTTGCGGCAGGGACTCGGCAAGCTCGATGAAATCGAAACGCGAAGCAGGGATCTCGGAGTGCATCCCGACCTGGCGGGGTATCAGGACCTGGCGCATGCGCTTGATCTCCGGGCCTCGATGATCGCGGCCCGCGCCACGCTGGAGTGTGCGCTCGAGCGGCGGGAAACGCGCGGCTGCCACAATCGTTCGGATTATCCGGCGCTCGATCCGTCGCTGCAAGTGAACCTGGTCTGGTCCGGCCCCGGCCGGATTGAGCGCGAGGCCATTCCGGAGATTCCACCGGACATCTCGGCGCTGATGCGTGACGTGTCGAGTGAGGGGAAGCTGGTGGAGTAGTCACGGAGGGGTCGTGGGTCGCGGGTCGCGACCCGCGACCTGGACCACCACTCTCTCCATCTCCACCCTCGTCCTCGGCAGGGCATCGGGGAACTTCTCCTGCATGAACGCGACGAGCCGTTCGCGAATCAGGCAGCGAAGATCCCAGGCGGTGCCTGAATCCTTGGCGTCGGCGAGGGCGCGGAGTTCGATGGTGCGCTCGCGCGTGTCGCTGACCTGCAGTACGCACACCTCACCCAGCCACAGCTCCGTGCTTTCCACGATGCGCTTGAGCTCCTCGCGCACCGCGTCGATCGGTACGGTGTAGTCCACGTACAGGTACACCGAGCCGAGCAGCTTGGCGGTGGTGCGGGTCCAGTTCTGGAAGGGATGCTCGATGAAGTAGCTGAGCGGCACCACCAGCCGGCGCAGGTCCCAGATCTTGATCACCACGTACGTCGCGGTGATCTCCTCGATCCAGCCCCACTCACCTTCCACGATGACCGCATCCTGCAGCCGGATCGGCTGGGTGAGTGCAATCTGGAGACCGGCGATGATATTGGAGAGCGTCGGCCGCATCGCCATCCCGATGATCAGCCCGGCGAGGCCGGCCGAGGCGAGGAGACTGGTGCCGACCTGGCGGATGGTAGGGAAGGTCATGAGCGCGGCGCCGATACCGAGGATGCTCACGATCACCAGCGCGATGCGGCGGAGCACCGCCATCTGGGTGGCGATGCGTCGTGCTTCCAGGTTGTCGGCCACGTCGATACGGTAGCGCGCGTCCAGCACGTCGCCGACCACGTCCACAAACGCGACGATGGCCCATGCGAGGCAGGCGATCAGCCCGATCCCGACCAGGTGTGCGATGGCGTTGCTGAGCCCGGCGGCGAGGGGCGCGCTCGGCAGCACGACGAGCACGGCGAGGAGTGGCAGCGCGAGCCGGGCGGGGCCGCGGGTACGCCGCACCACGGCGTTGTCGATTGCGTTCCGGGTGTCAGAGGTGAGGCGGTTGAGGATGCTATAGAGGATGCCGTGCAGCGCCAGGGCGACCATTACTGCTGCGGCAATCAATATCAGGGCCCAGATCCAGCTGTTCCAGAAATCCATTATTGCCTTGTCCTCCTTGTCAGGGTTAATGGACCGATAGTGGTCAAGGGGCCGAGGGGTCAAGGGGTCGCGAGTCGCCGGACCAGAGCCATCCTTTTTCACCGCAGAGCCGCAGAAGACGCGGAGGTGCGCCGAGAAGGTGTCGCCCCGGCATCCGGGCGACCCGACTGCTTCGCACCTTTCGGTGCTCGCAGTGACGCGCCATACTAGCGACTATCTACGGCCTGGTCTGGAACAGTTCCAGCGCCCAGGCGCAGAACGTGTCAAGTGGCATATTTGTGGGGCGTGGGGCGTGGGGCGTGGGGCGTCGGGCGGTCGCCCTCGACTCTCGACCCTCGACACATCCTTCCGGAGTCTCCAATGGCCGTGCCGTTGTCGCGTGACGACGAAAAGCAGGCGCTTGCATCCCTTCGGCGCTTCAGCGACGAGGAACTGGAGGTCGAGCTGACCGACATCCAGCATCGCGCCCTGCTGGCGTTCTTCCTGAAGGAGATCGCGCCGTCGGTGTACAACAAGGCGGTCGCCGACGCGCAGGTGTTCCTGCGCGATCGCCTGGCCGACCTGGAAGCCACCTGTTACGAAGCCGAGTTTGCCTACTGGCCCAAGGGCACATCGGTGCGGCGCAAGTGAGCGCGCCGATCGGCGTCGCCCACGTCGTCAGTGCCATCGCCATCGGCATCGGGGCGTCTCTGCTGATGGATCTCTGGAACCTGTTCCTCAAGCGGGCGTTCGGGAT
>DAIMFY010000143.1:0-5968 GCA_036724295.1 Gemmatimonadales bacterium
ATTCGCTGCCCGCGGGACTGATCATTGGTAACGATGGCTTCCCCGGTGCGCACGGGCACGTTATGGCCATCGGACTCCTGCGCTGGCTCGATCAGGATGAGGTCACGTTCCTCGGCTCCGACGAGGCCATCATATCGCCGTGTGACACTTGCGATCCGATCGTCGTCAGCCGGTGGAGGGACGCCTATCGACTCAACGTCGCGGGAGGAACTACGCCGCAGGTCATTCCAGGGACCGAGTTTGCCACCTCGATCGCTGTCGCCCCTGGCGTCCTGTTCATCACGAAGGCGAATGACAGCCGGGTACTCCGCCTGGAGCCGGGCTCGGGCGCCAGCTCGGTCATCGCGACCATCGCGTCCGGCGCCACGCCACGCGATGCCGACTATGCGAACGGCCGGATCGTTGTCGTGGCTGGAGGCAAGATCGAGCACTTCACCGACGACAACGGCGACCCGGCGCAAGGCTTCGATGGCGGCGGAGAGCTGCAGCTCGTGGATGCGGCCACCGGCGCCGTGACGCCGCTGCCAAGTGCGTCGCTGCTGTTTCGGCGACCACGGTTCAGTCCCGATGGAGCATCACTCGTGGCTGAGGGCTACCACTACGAAATTCTTGCGAGCGGCGACACCGTGGTAAGCCCCAGCGCCGACGTATACCGGGTGGAGCTGCCATGAACCGCCAGCCTCGAGGCACTCGACTCTGGCCGGCGCTGCTGCTTGTCGCGGGCCTCGGTACCATGGCCAGCGCTGCGGCCGCGCAATCCACCGGGGCCATCGCCGGTGTCATCACCGATAGCGCCACCGGCCGCCCCGTGAGCGGCGCCCTCGTCACCGTGGAAGACGGCCGCCGTGGCGGCGTCACGGACACCACCGGTGCCTATCGCATCCGCGCCCTTCGCGCGGGGATCTATGCCGTCAGCGTGCGCGCCCTGGGCTATGCCCCGCTGCGGCGTGACAGTGTCGAGGTGCAGGCCGGCGGCACCAGCCCGGTGAATGTCGCGATGCGGCCGCGCGCCGTCGAACTGGCGCCGCTGGTCGTCGAAACCTCGGACCGGATACTCGACCCACTCGTCACCCAGTCGGAACAGATCATCACCAGCCAGGACCTGCGTCGCCTCCCCTTGAGCACGCTGGAGGATGCGCTCGCGCTCTCGGCTGGCGCGGTCGGCGAAAGCTACCGCGGCGGGCGACTGGGGCAGCAGGCTTTCATCATTGACGGGCTTGGCGTGAAGAACCAGCTCGACGCCTCGACCGGCCCACTGGGACTGAGCTTCCCCACGGACATGCTGACGGAAGCGTCGCTCATCACCAACGGATTCTCGGCCCGCTACGGCCAGGCCATCTCGGGCATCGTCAACATCGTGACCAAGGATGGCGGCGACCAGTGGGCCGGCCGTACCGCTTATGAATCCGACCGGCCGTTCGGCAGCGGCTGGGACCACGGACTCGACCGCGCGGTGTTCGAAGCCGACGGGCCCGTGGTCGGCGGTATCAAGGCGGTCGTATCGGCGGACCTCTCGGCCCAGCTCGACGCCGATCCCGTCAACGCCCCGCGCCCGGCAAATCTCCTCGATCCGCGCTCCGCCGAGCCGTGGCTGCTGCCACACAACGCGGGCGAGCAGTACAACGTGGGAGGCAAGCTCACCATCCCGATCGGACACCGGGAGACACTCCGCTTCTTCGGCCTGCGGTCGATCGACCAGCGGCTGCTCTTCGACCCGCTCTTCAAGTACGACCCCGATGGCGGTCCCGCGCGCCGGGTAGCCGGTACCCTCGCGAGCGCGCACCTGCAGCATGCGAGCGGACCGACGTCCCGGCATCCATTCGTGGCCGACCTGCGCTTCTCCATCTTCAACCGCGATTTCGTTCGCGGGGCGCTCGCGAGCCCGCCTGACTATCGCTTCGGCGCCTTCACGGGATCCCGATTCGACATCATCGGCGAGGATCTGGCGCGCTCGCGCGACACGGCCGCGGCCGCCGCGCCGATCCCTGGGCTGGTGGCACCCACGCTCAGCAGCGGCACACCGTGGGGCGTTCCGGCCTTTTTCCTGAGCGGCGATTCCCGCGGCGAGCTTTCCTGGAATCAGTTCCGCGAGCTGCGCTCCCAGCTCGACCTCACCTTCAGCGCCGGCAGTCAGGGCGACATCTATCTCGGCGGCGAGGTCGTGCAGCAGCGGGTGCGCACATTCCAGCGGATACTCGGATATCTCCCCGTCGGTGACTCCGTACCAGGAGCAACGGCTTCTGAGTTTTCACCACTCGCCGCGGCAGCGTATGCGGAGGGACAGTTCCGCCTCGCCGACCTCGGCATCACGGCCGGCGTGCGGCTGGACCGTTTTGACACGCGGGTGGACATCCCGGGCAAGGAACCGAGCGCCAAGCTGCGGCTCAACCCGCGCATCGGTGTGTCCACCGTGCTGAACGGCGCCACGGTCGTCGGAAGCATCGGGCGATTCAGCCAGCCGCCCGATTATCAGTACCTGGTCGATGCCGCCTTCGATGACACCACCCGCACCGGCCGCTTTCGCCAGGGGAATCCCAACCTGGGCTTCGAGGATTCCTGGCAGTATGAGATGAGCCTGCGCGCGCGACCCAGGCCCAACCTGAGCGTGCGGGCCAATGTCTACGTGAAGCGGCTGGAAGGGTTGGTGTCGTCTGTTCCGCTCGGGCAGGATCCCGACTCGTCCATCTTCGGCAATTCTGATATCGGGACCGTCAAGGGCCTGGAACTGATCCTGGACCGTGAACTGCGCCACGGCTTCGGCCTGCGCGTAGCCTACACGCTGCAGCAGGCCACGGCGTCGTCCACCAGCGCGTTCCTGCTTCGCCGGGCCATTCGGATCGACAGCCTCACCCACGACACCGTCTTCCCCGCCAAGGTAGAGTTCCCACTCGACTATGACCGTCGCCATACCCTGACGCTCATCCTGCAAGGCCAGGTGGGCGACAGCGCCGGTCCGTCCTTCGCCGGAATCCGCCCTATCGCTGGTCTCGAGGCCGCGCTCATTGGACGAGTCAACTCCGGACTGCCGTACAACAGCCGCCCGCTCGGCAGCGATACCATGAGCGCGGAGCCGAACGACGCCCGGCTGCCGTTCACGACCACGTTTGACCTGCTGCTGCGGCGACCGTTGCGACTGGGCGGTGTGCTGGGCGGGATCTACCTGGACGTGCGGAACATTCTCAACCGCCGGAACGTGGTGGCCGTGCGACGTGACACCGGTACGCCGGATGCTCCCGGCGAGCTGATCGACTCCATGGCCATGCAAGCCTACACGGCCAACTCCAACCCCATTCCCTACGAATCGGAGCGCTACCGGGCCGACGCCGACCTCAACCACGATGGCTATGTGGCAGGACAGGACGAACTGTTGCCGATGTACCAGGCGGCTGCCGCCGACTTCCTGCAGCCCTTGTTTGCCTACGGTCCGCCGAGGCTGGTGCGGTTGGGTCTGGAAGTGCTGTTCTAGGGATTATGGTCAGGAGCCAGGGATCGGGGGTGTGTTGCGGGCGCCGCCGTTCAACCCTGGCCCCTGATCCCTCATCGCGGCGACGCCAGCGTCCGATACGCCACGTCCGGCGGTGCATCACCGTTGGGCCAGTCGTGTTCCTTGCCGGGGAGATCGGGCCGGGGCTGGGCGTTGATGAACGCCGCGACATTGGCGGCCTGTTCGTCTGTCAGCGTGCCGGGCTTGTCGAAGGGCATGTTGTGCCGGATAAAGGATCCTGCCGTACGGATGCGCGCCATCCCCGCCCCGATATTGTAGCTGCCGTCCCCCCAGAGCGGCGGACCCACACCGCCCGACCCGTCACTATTGTGGCAGCGCGCGCACTCGGCGCCGTAGAGCGCTCGTCCCGCGACCGTATCGCCATGCAGCAACTCGAAGTCGGGCAAGCCCTGCCCTTCTACCCGCGCGCCCTGCGGCACGCCCCGTGACAACCACGCGAAGTAGGCCACCATGTCCTTCACGTCCTGGCTGCCGGCCGGCGGCGCCGTGCCGTTCATCGACCTGAGGAAACAGCCGCTGATGCGGTCTTCGATGGTGAGGACTGCGGCATTGCGGGCTCGATACTGCGGAAACCGCGCATAGACGCCCACCCAGGGTATGGCGTTGGCCTGGGTGCCATTGGCCGGGTGGCAGCTGGTGCAGGCCAGCTTGTTGCCCACGAACTCGGGCATGCTGTCGCGGGTGTGGTTGAGCAGGGCGCGGCCCCGGAGGATGGCCGCGCCAAGAGGGCCGGGAGGGATCTCGGAGTCGGGAGGTACGGTGAGCGCCACCGTGGCCGGCGCGGACGCCACGCCGGCCTCGCGCGACGGACCACAGCCCAGGCTCACACCGGTGCACGTCGCGAGCATCAGGGCTGTTCGTGTCGCACGCATGCCGCCTCCTCAGTCGCGCGCGAGCATCCGCTTGATCGGCCGCACGAACAGCAGCATCAGCGCGCATGCCGCGAGCACGAAGACCGTCACCGCCGTGAAGATCTGGTCGGTCGTGAAGGCGTCGTACAGGCCGGCCACGTTTCCGCCAATGAAATTGCCGACCGACGCCGCCAGGAACCATACGCCCAGCATCAGGCCGGCATAGCGCATCGGTGCCAGCTTCGTCATCGCCGAGAGTCCGACGGGACTGAGGCACAGCTCACCGATCGTATGCAGCAGGTACGTCGTGATGAGCCAGCCGGCGCTCACGGCCCCGCCGCCGGCCGAGAACCGCGCCGCCGGGATCAGGATGGCAAAGCCGGCCGCAAGGAAGAACAGCCCCAGCGCAAACTTGGTGGGTGTCGACGGCTCCCGCCGGCCGAGCCGGAGCCAGATCCAGGCAAACACCGGTGCCAGGACGATGATCCAGAGTGAGTTGACGGATTGAAACCAGGATGCCGGAAAGGTGATACCCAGGAACGAATGCCGCGTGCTTTCCTTGGCGAACAGCGTCAGTGTCGAGCCCGCCTGCTCGAAGGCCGACCAGAAAACGGACGCGCCCAGGAAGAGCACGAAGATGACCAGGTGACGCTTGCGCTCGTCTCGATCCCGGCTGCCAACCGTAAGGAGCCAGGTAAAGAATGCGAGCGGAGTGACCAGCAGCACGACGGCCATGGTCTTGTTGACGGTGGGCATCGCAGCGATGGCGCTGTTCCCGGACGAGAGCAGGATCGCGGCTCCCCCCAGGATGAGCACTGCCAGCACGACCTTGGCGAGCTTGCGCCGGTTGGGCGCGAGGGGGTCGCCGGGTGCGATGCCCGCCCCGCGCAGGTGCCGGGCGCCGAGCACATACTGGATGATGCCGAAGAACATCCCGACCGCTGCCGCGCCGAACCCCCAGTGCCAGGATCGGGCCGGGTCCATTCCCCAGGATACTAGCAGCGCCTGGAAGCGCGGATGCTGGGCCAGGAACCCGCACGCAAGTGGCGCGAGGAACCCGCCCAGGTTGATCCCCATGTAGAACAGCGAAAAGCCCGAGTCCCGGCGCGCATCCTCAGCAGAATAGAGCTGTCCGACCATCGTTGAGATGTTCGGCTTGAGCAGGCCGGTGCCACAGATGACCAGGAACAGGCCCAGCAGGAAGTACGGCAGGCCTTGCATGGCCAGCGATATGTGCCCGAGCATGATGACGATGCCGCCAACCAGCACCGCGTGTCGCTGCCCGATCACCCGGTCCGCAAACCAGCCACCCGGCAGCGCGACCACATAGACCATCGACGTATACAGCCCGTAGATGGGCCCCGCCGTCGCGGCATCGAAGCCGAGACCGCCGTTGACGACCGCCGCGGTCATGAACAGCATCAGGATGGCGCGCATCCCGTAATAGCTGAACCGCTCCCACATCTCGGTGAAGAAGAGCGTAGCCAGCCCGCGCGGGTGGCCGAAGAAACTGCGGTCGGTCGTCGAATCGGGCGCGGCCGCGGCCGCCGTGGCAGGTGCGTGCAAGAGGCGGGCTCCTGTGGTGGGAAGACTCAGGGTTGTCGTCCGAGCT
>DAIMFY010000144.1:0-5919 GCA_036724295.1 Gemmatimonadales bacterium
TTGCGCACCGCTGCGGGCCCGCGCGTTCGCCTCCTGCCGTTCGAGTCCGATCGCGACAGGCTCGCGGAGCTCTACGCCGCCGCCGATCTTTACCTCGCGCCGGGTCCCGCCGAGACCTTCGGGCTTTCGGCGCACGAGGCGATGGCGGCGGGCACGCCGGTGCTCAGCGTGGATGCCGGGGCGGTGGCTGATGCGGTGCGCGCTGCCGGATGCGGCGGTACGTGGCCCCTCGGCGACGGTGCGGCCATGGCCGAGATGGTTGATCAGTTGCTGGACGCCGGCCCCGACCAGCGCGCTGCGGCGCGGTCCCATGTGATGCGGCATCATCAGTGGGACAGCGTGTTCGATCGCCTCTATGCCGTCCATGCCCAGCTCCGGGCCGGATCGCTGCCGTGATCAGTGTCTTGCATGCCCACCTGCTGTGCGTGGCTTTCGTGCTGGTGGACATGGCCGTGCGAGCGTGGCGAATCGAGTGGCTGCTGCGGGGAACCGGGACCCGCGTCAGCTTTGCCCAGGCGGTCGCCATCAACGCCGTCGGCGATGCGGCCTGTGCCGTGACACCGATGCGCATCGGCGGTGAACCGGTCCGGCTCTGGGGCATGCTGCGCGCCGGCGTGCCGGCGTCTGCTGCCTTCGTGGCGATCAGCATCGAGATTCTTGCCGCCTGGCCAGTCATCCTGGTTGCGGCTGGCCTGCTCGGCTGGCTCTTTGCGCCCGAGTGGATCGCAGCCGCGTGGCCGCGGCTCCGGGCAGCGGCGGCGGATGCATGGCTGTGGATCGTGCTGGTGCTCGTCCTCAGCGGTGTGGCCTGGGTCGTCGCGCGGCGCGCATCGCACCACGTCGCCGTGGCACGGGCGAGTCGCTCGATTCGCCGGGTGCGGGTCTACTGGCGCCGCATGTCCGCCGGGCCGGTCGTGGCCAGTGTCCCAATGACCATGCTCAATCTCCTGTCCCGTACCGGAATGCTGGTGGCGCTGGCGCTCGCCGAGCCGTCGGGGATGTCCCTGGGCCCGCTGTTTTTCGCCTCGTTCGTGCTGCTGTACGCCCAGCTGATCCTCCCCACGCCGTCGGGCGCGGGCGTGGTGGACCTGGGCCTGCTGGGCGGCGCCGCCGGTGACCTTGGTGGCGGAACACTGCTCTGGTGGCGGTTCTATTCGAGCGGGGTCGGCGTGCTGGTTGGCGCAGCGGTGCTCGTGCGGGCCCGTCTGCGTGATCGTGCCCGCCGCCGTGTTAGATTCCCATGGCCAAATCGCAAGGAAACGATCGCCCCATGAGCAATGCTACCCGCACCGAACGCGACCCTCTCGGCGAGCTGCCAGTACCTGCCGATGCCCTCTACGGCATCCAGACCCTGCGAGCGCACGAGAATTTTCCCATCTCCGGCCTGAAGCCGTTGCCGGCCTTCGTGGATGCGGTAATCTGGATCAAGCGCTCGGCGGCAGAGACGCACAAGAAAACGGGACGGCTCGAGGCCCGGCTGGCCGACGCCATCATCCAGGCCGCCGACGAAGTCCTCGCGGGCCAGCATCGCGATCAGTTCATCGTGGACGTCTATCAGGCGGGCGCCGGCACGTCACACAACATGAACTGCAACGAAGTACTGGCCAACCGCGCCAATCAACTGCTGGGCGGCCAGTTGGGAACCTACAAACCGGTTCATCCCAACGATCACGTCAACATGGCCCAGAGCACCAACGACGTGATCCCGACCGCCATGCGCCTCGCCACGCTGGCCACCCTGCCGGACCTCATCGACGCGATGGACCAGCTCGCCGCGGCCTTTGCCCGGAAGGGTGAGGCGTTCGACGACGTCATCAAGAGTGGCCGGACGCACCTGCAGGACGCCACGCCCATCCGCCTGGGCCAGGAGTTCCGGGCGTATGGCCGCACCGTCACCCGTCACCGCGAGAAACTGGGCGACGCCGCCGAATGGCTGCGTGAGATGAACATCGGCGGGTCGGCCGTGGGCACCGGGCTCAACGTCGAGCCCGAGTATCCAGCGCTCATGGTCGAATTTCTCTCGGGGCTCACGGGCATGGAGCTGCGGGAAGCCGATGACCGTATCCAGCTCATGCAGTCCATGGGCGACATCGCGACCTTCAGCGGGGCAATGCGTGCCTGGGTCATCGACCTGGCCAAGATCGCCAATGACATCCGGCTCCTCGCCTCCGGGCCACGCACCGGACTCGCGGAAATCAGCTTGCCCGCCGTGCAGCCCGGGTCGAGCATCATGCCGGGCAAGGTCAATCCGTCCATTGCGGAAATGGTGAACCAGGTCTGCTACCAGGCGCTGGGCCTCGACACCACCGTGGCCATGGCGGCCGAAGCCGGCCAGCTCGAGCTGAACGTGATGATGCCGGTCATCACCCATAACATCGTGTTCATGCTCGTTATCGTCGCCAATGCGACGCGGACCTTTGCCGAGCGGTGCATCGAGGGCGTGGAAGCGGACGCCGAGCAGTGCGCCCACTGGCTGGAGCGCTCTCCCGCGCTGGTCACGGCACTGGCGCCGCGGATCGGCTACGCCGAGGCAGCCAAGCTTGCCAAGGAAGCGGTGGCCTCGGGCCTCACGGTGCGCGAGCTGGTCACCCAGAAGGGCGTACTGGATCCGAAAGAGATGGACGCAGTGCTGGACCTCCGCGCCATGACCGAGCTCGGCGTGCCGGGCGCCGGCGCGCCGCTCGGCGGCTGACCTTCAATGCGGCGCCGGGCTGACCGGCGCCGGGGATGAATACCGTGCGCGTAACGACCTGGACGGAATACAGCCTCATCATCGTCCTGCATCTTGCCCGCCGTATCAGCGAGGGCAATGCGCCGGTGGCCGCCCGCGAGTTGTCGGAGACCGAGCGCCTGCCGGGCGACTATGTGGAGCAGATCCTCCTGCGGCTTCGCCGCGCGGGGATCGTCGAGAGCATGCGGGGCGCCCGCGGCGGCTATCGACTGGCCCGGCCCGCGAGCCTGATTTCGGTGCGTGACGTCATGACTGCCTCGGAGCACCAGACGTTCGAGCTCAACTGCGAGAGTCACCCGGTCAATGCCGATCGATGCGGCACCAGCTCCTCATGCAGCATCCGGCCCGTATGGCAGGCCCTGCAGCAGCGGATCGATGCGCTGCTCGACAGCATCTCGGTGGAAGATCTCCTGAAGCAGGAATCCCAGGTGCAGGAACTGGTGACGCTGCAATCGGCGTTATGATGGTCAACAGTCTACGGTCAACGGTCGACCGTAGACCGTTGACCGTTAGACCGTAGACCGGGATACGCCCATGTCCAGTCGTGACACTCCTACCTTCACCGCGCGCGAGACCATGCGCTACGCCCGGCAGTTCACCCTGCCGGAGCTGGGAGCAGAGGGCCAGGCTCGCCTCAAGCAGGGTCGCGTGCTGGTCATCGGCGCGGGCGGCCTTGGCTCGCCGGCGCTGCTCTATCTCGTGTCAGCCGGAATTGGCACGGTAGGGATCGTGGACTTCGACAATGTCGAGCGTTCCAATCTCCATCGCCAGGTGCTTCACGGCGAGGGCAGCCTGGGCCGGCCCAAAACTGACTCCGCCGCCGAGCGGCTCCGCGACCTGAATCCTGATATCGTGGTCAGGACCCACGACACACGACTCACGTCCGCCAACGCCCTCGGTATCATTTCCGAGTATGATGTCGTAGTGGATGGCTCGGACAACTTCCCGACGCGCTACCTGGTCAACGATGCCTGCGTGCTGACCGGGAAACCGCTGGTGTATGCTGCAATCTTCCGGTTCGAGGGGCAGGCCACGGTATTCGCGGAGCCGGACGGACCCTGCTATCGCTGCCTCTATCCCGAGCCGCCGCCGCCGGGCCTGGTGCCGTCGTGCGCCGAAGCGGGCGTGCTCGGGGTGCTTCCCGGTGTGCTCGGCAGCATCCAGGCACTGGAGGCCATCAAGCTGGTGGCTGGGATCGGAGAATCGCTGAAGGGAAGGTTGCTGGTGTTCGACGCGCTTCGGTTGCGTTTCCGGGAGCTGCAGGTAGAACGAGACCCCGATTGCCCGGTGTGCGGGGTGAACCCTGCGGTGCATGAGCTGGTGGACTACGAAGCATTCTGCGGCCTGGGTGGGATGAAGGATGGGGACACTGAAGTCTCGGCGCAGGAGCTGGCCCAGTTGCTGGAGGGGAGTGCCCCGCCGCTGGTCGTGGATGTCCGTGAGCCGCACGAATGGGAGATCGCCGCGCTCGAGGGAGCGACCCTGATTCCGCTGGCAACGCTGCCAGCGCGGCTCGCCGAGCTCGACCCGGGGCGACCGATCGTCACGGTCTGCCACCGGGGGGCGCGCTCCATGCGTGCGCTGGAGCTGCTGCGTGCCGCCGGATTCTCGGATGTGCGAAGTCTGAAGGGCGGGGTGGATGCCTGGGCCCGCGAGGTGGCCCCCGACATGCAGCGCTACTAGCCGGGGGAGTGCCGAAGGGGGGACTCGAACCCCCACGGGCTTGCGCCCACTGCGCCCTGAACGCAGCGCGTCTACCAATTCCACCACTTCGGCGAGCCGCATAAAGTATGGCCCCGATGGTGGATAATCAAGCGGGAATCGTTGACCTGACCGATGCCGCTTTCTATTCTTGGCAGAGGAACTCCAGCGTGACCCGACCGACGTCTCCCGAGGCCGACCAGAGGCAGTCCGTCGCCCGGAACCCCAAGGCGACCCACGACTACCACGTGCTGGACACGTGGGAGGCGGGTCTTGTGCTGACCGGCACGGAGGTCAAGTCGCTGCGCGCCAAGAAGGCTTCCATCAAGGAGGCGTGGGCCCGCGTCCGCAACGGCGAGGTGTTCCTGGAAGGGATGAATATCACGCCGTACGAGCAGGGCAACCGCTGGAACCATCCGCCGGTGCGCTCCCGGAAGCTTCTCCTGCATCGGCGGGAGATCGAGCGGCTCATCGGCGCGGTCGAGCAGCAGGGGCTGGCACTCATTCCGCTCGAGGTCTACTTCGCACGCGGCAAGGCCAAGGTCCGCCTCGCACTGGGCCGGGGCAAGAAGCAGCATGACAAACGCGAGGATCTGAAGCGGCGCGAGGCCGAGCGGGAGGCGGCGCGCGCCATGTCGGGGAGGTTGCGATGATCGCAGGATGCCTGCTGGCGCTGGCGGCCGTGAGCGCGTCGCCATCCAGCATTACGCTGGCCACGGTCAAGGGTGAACTGGTCCTGCCGGTGCGCACCGATGACAACGGGGCGCCCGTGCTGTACGCCTCGCCCGTCGTCCTGGCGCTCGGGGGCAGCATCAAGGTCTCGGGTGCCTGGGCCGACGTCACCATCTCGGGCCAGCCGCTGCGACTGCTCATCGGTGCACCGTTCTACGTCCGCAACAGCCACGTGCGGCCCATGGCGGGCCGGGTCATGCTGCTGCGCGATACACTCTTCGTCCCGTTGTCGTTCGTTGCCGAGGAGCTGCCGCGCGTCTATGCGGAGCGTTTCCGCTGGGACCCGGCCAACGCCCGCCTCATCGAGACGGGGTGGAAGCCGGGGCCTGGTGTGGCGGAGAACGGCTCCGTCGTCATGACAGCAGTGCCAGACCATCCCTATACCGGCGCCAGGCTCCCCAACGGCCTGCGCCCGGGGCACCTGGTCACGGTGGATGCGGGACATGGCGGCAATGATCCGGGCAACCCTGGAATGTTCTTTCCGCGGGGTCTCAAGGAGAAGGATGTCACCCTGCAGATGGCGCTGCTGCTGCGCGACGAGCTCGAGCAGCAGGGAATCAAGGTCCGCATGACCCGCACCACCGACGTCCGGCCCAACCTGTTCAAGCGCGCTCCCATGTGCGGCGCCGACTGCGACATCTTCGTGAGCCTGCACGTCGACGCGCTGGATCCCAGGCGCGCGCCGAACTACCGGACAGTGTCGGGATTCTCCACGCTCATCATCGGCGAGGAGAACACCGAGGATGCCGACCGCG
>DAIMFY010000145.1:0-5919 GCA_036724295.1 Gemmatimonadales bacterium
CTCATCCGCAACCTGGGCTCCATGCTGGTCAAGGGCGCAACGCCGCTCGAGATCCTGCGCCAGTACATGGCCCGGGGCGACAGTCCCACGCGCGGACGCGAGCTGAACATTCACTTCGGCGACACCGAACGCGGCTTCATCGGCCAGATCTCGCACCTGGGCGACATGGTGCCGGTCATGGCCGGCGTCACCCTCTCCTTCAAGCTCCGGAAGCAGGACCGGGTGGGCCTTGTCTACGTGGGCGACGGCGCCACATCCACCGGCGCCTTCCACGAGGGGATCAACCTCGCCGCGGTGCAGCGATGCCCGCTGGTGGTCGTGGTGGAAAACAACGGCTACGCCTACTCCACGCCGACATCGAAGCAGACGGCGGCTGAAAACTTCGTGGCCAAGGCGCCGGGCTACGGTATCCGTGGCGTGCGGGCGGATGGCAACGACGTACTGGCCGTCTATCAGGTGACCAGGGAAGCGGTCGATCGTGCTCGCGCCGGCGAGGGTGTGACACTGGTGGAACTGGTGACCTACCGGCGGAAGGGGCACGCCGAGCACGACAACCAGTCCTACGTGCCGCCGGGGGAGCGGGAGCGCTGGGCTGCGGAAAATGATCCCGTGGATCGCTACCGCCAGGTACTGCTGAACTCGGGCGTGACCAGCGCGGCGCTCGACGCCCTCGGCGCCCGTGCCGCCACCGAGGTGGACCAGGCTACTGAGGAGGCGGAGCGCTCGCCGATGCCCGAGGCGCGCGACGCCCTGGTCGGTGTGTACGCCGATCCGCCGGCCGCCCAGGAGCTCTGGTTCCGGCGCGACGTGGGACGGGTCGTGGACGCGCATGAGCGCCCCGCGTCGTGGGGGACCTACGATGGCTGAGGTCACCTATCTCGAGGCGATCCGGCAGGGCCTGTTCGAGGAGATGGAGCGCGACCCCGACGTGTTCTGCCTCGGCGAGGACATCGGCGCCTACGGAGGCGCGTTCAAGGTTACCGACGGCCTGCTCGAGCGCTTCGGTGAACAGCGCGTCATCGACACCCCGATCAGTGAAGCGGCCATCATCGGCGCCGCGGCCGGCGCGGCGCACATGCGCATGCGACCGGTCTGCGAGATGCAGTTCATCGATTTCGTGTCATGCGGCTACGACATGCTGACCAACTACGTCGCGACGGCGCGCTACCGGGCGTTCCTCCCCTGCCCGATGGTGGTCCGGGGGCCGTCCGGCGGTTACGTGCGGGGCGGGCCGTTCCACTCGCAGAATCCCGAGGCGGCGTTCCTCCACACGCCGGGACTCAAGATCGTCTATCCCGCCACCGCGTCGGATGCCAAGGGGCTGATCAAGGCCGCCATCCGGGATGAGGACTGCGTGCTGTTCTTCGAGCACAAGTATCTCTACCGGCGCATCAAGGAAGAGATGCCGGCGGGGGATCACGTGGTACCGATCGGCAAGGCGCGCGTGGCGCGAGAGGGCCGCGACGTCTCGGTGATCACCTACGCGGCCACGGTCTGGAAGGCGCTGGAAGCGGCCGAGCAACTGGAGAAGGAAGACGGGCTCTCCGTTGAGGTGCTGGACCTCCGCTCGCTCGCGCCGATGGATGAGGAGGCCATCATCGCCACGGTCAGGAAGACCAACCGGGTCCTGCTGGTGCACGAGGATACGGCAACAGGGGGCGTGGCCGGAGAGATCACGGCCCGGATCAATGAACACGCCTTTGAGTGGCTCGATGCGCCGGTGCGGCGCATCTGCGCCCATGACGTACCGCTGCCCTACGCGCCCGCGCTGGAAGACTTCGTCCTGCCGCAGACCTCGGACATCGTGCGCGGGCTGCGCTGGCTGGCGGGGTACTGAGGGTCGTGAGTCCTGGGTCGTGAGTCACGACCCCGCCACCCACGACCCGCGACCCGCGACCCATTACATTCCCTCCCAGGACGGTGGGTCGTCGCACGCCCGCCACTTCGACAACCGCAGCAGCCGCAAAGGTCCGATCATGGCTCGTATTGATGTCATCATGCCGCAGATGGGTGAATCGATTGCCGAAGGCACCCTGTCGCGCTGGCTCAAGAAGGTTGGCGATCCCGTGAAGCGGGACGAGCCGATCTTCGAAATCTCCACTGACAAGGTCGACGCCGAAATTCCGGCCCCCTCGGCGGGAACGCTCGCCGAGATCCTGGTCCAGGAAGGCCAGACGGTTGCGGTGCAGACGGTGGTGGCCCGGATCGAGACCGAAGCTGGCGCCGTGGCGTCTGCGCCCCCGGCAGCGGCCCCTGCACCGGAGCCCAAGGCGGAATCGCCGGCTCCGAAGGCAGCCGCGCCGGCTGCGCCCGCGGCTGCGGTACCTCCGGCGCCCGCTCCCAGGCCAGCCCCGGCGCCCGCAGTTCCGCAGCCGGTCGCCGCGTCCGCGCCGGCGCCGGTGCCGGCGCCCGCGCAGGGCAACGGCTCCGAGACGATGGAGGAGCGGCTGAGGCGGCGCTCGACACCGCTGGTCCGGAAGATGGCGGCCGAGCACAATCTTGACCTCACGACCATCTCCGGAAGCGGACTCGCGGGACGGGTCACGCGGAACGACGTGCTGAATTACCTCGACCGCGGGGCCCAGCCGGCGGCTGCGGCGGCGCCCGCACCGGTGGCTGCTCCCGCTGCCGCGCCGGCGCAGCCCTCGGCTCCCGTCGCCCAGCCTGCTGTGGCCGGCACGGTTGTGCATCCGCCAGTCGAACCCTGGGAAGGCGACCGGGTCGAGCCGTGGTCCCGCATCCGGAAGCTCACAGCCGATCACATGATCATGTCGCGCCGGGTTTCCGCGCACGTCAACACGATCTTCGAGATCGATTATTCGCACATCGTGCAGGTTCGCGCGACGCGCAAGAAGGAATTCGCCGAGCGGGGCGTGAACCTGACGTACCTCGCCTTCATCGCGAAGGTGGTTGCCGACACGCTCCGCCGCCATCCGGTGCTGAATGCCGCAGTAACGAGCGAGGCCACCGTCTTCCGCCGGGACGTCAACCTGGGCATCGCGGTGGCGCTCGACTGGGGCCTCATCGTGCCGGTCATCAAGCACGCCGACGAGCTGTCGCTCCTCGGGATCGCGCGCGCCATCAACGACCTGGGCGAGCGGGCCCGCACCAAGCGGTTGAGTCCCGACGAGGTGCAGCGCGGCACGTTCACGATCACCAACCCGGGCGTGTTCGGATCGCTCATCGGCACGCCGATCATCAACCAGCCGCAGGTTGCCAACCTCTGTATCGGTGCGATCACCAAGCAGCCGGCCGTGGTCACGGTGGATGGCGCCGACGCCATCGGGATTCGCACCCAGGGCTTCCTTGCCCTCGCGTTCGACCACCGGATCGTTGATGGCGCCGACGCCGACCGATTCATGTCGGACGTGAAGTTGGGCCTGGAGCACTTTCCCGACACCGGAGCCTGACCGGTCATGGCGCGACGCATCTTCGAAGTCGATGGCCAGGAATGGCAGGTGGCGCCGTCGGGCCGCACGACTCAGTACGGCAGGGATGAGTTCGGCGTCATCTTCCGGCGCGTGCGTGACGATGGCACGGTGGCCGAGCAACGGATGAGCCGGTATTCACCGCGCGGCACGCGTGCGAGGGATCTGTCGCTCGCCCGGATGGACGACGACGCCCTTCGCCGGATGCTCGCGCACAGCCAGCCTGCCTTCACGGCGCCAGAACTGGGGTACCGCCGCTGAACTCGCCGCTCCCGCCCACGGTTGACCTGCACCTCCATTCCACGGCGTCTGATGGCAACCTGCCGCCGGAAGCAGTGGTGCAGCGGGCGGCGGCAGCGGGCCTCTCGGCCATCGCGCTCACCGATCACGACACCCTGGGCGGCGTCGCCGCGGCGGTCACCGAGGGCAAGCGGCTGGGCGTCCGCGTGATCGGAGGATGCGAGTTCTCCTGCGCAGCACCCTGGGGCGAGATGCATGTCCTCGGCTACTTCCTTCCGGAGTCCAGCGCAGCGCTCGACGCCTTCCTGGCCGGCTGCCGCGCCGACCGTGTCCGGCGGGCCCGCGCCATGGTGGACAAGCTCCGGCGCCTCGGATTGGAGATCACGTTCGATGACGTGCTGCAGGTGAGCGCGGGGGCTGCCATGGGGCGGCCGCATGTCGCGCGTGCCCTCGTCAACAAGGGTGCTGCGACAGACCTCTCGAACGCCTTCGATCGGTACCTTGGCCGCGGCCGGCCCGGCTTCGTGGACAAGGTGCTGCCCGCGTTTCGCGACGTGGCCCGCATCGCCCATTCCGTGGGCGGCGTGGTCTCGTCCGCCCATCTCAAGGACCGCGCCTCGCGTTCAGTGCTCGAGCGCTTTCGGGCCGAAGGCCTCGACGCCATCGAGGTGCGCCACCCCAGCCACAGTCCCGAGGTGCGCGAGCGACTGGCGCAGCTTGCCGCCGAGCTGGGCCTGCTGCAGACCGGTGGCAGTGACTGGCACGGCGAAACCGCCGCCGAAGGGGATCACGGCACCATCGGCTCCCAGCAGGTGCCACTGGCATGGCTGGAGGCCCTCGAGAGACGGACAGACGAACAGGCGGACAGGCGGACCGTGGGATAAAGTGACGCGGGACTCGTGGCCCGCGACCCGTGACCAGGTTGAGACCTCGCATGACACCACCAGACTTTACCGGCAGAGTTGTCCTCGTCACCGGCGTGGGCCGGGCAGGACAGATCGGCAATGCGGTTGCGCTCGCGTTCGGCAAGGCGGGCGCGCGTATCGTCGCGTGCGACCGCAACGCCGTGGGCGTGGCCGAGCGGGTACGGGAATTCATGGCGCAGGGGATCGACGCGCGGCCCGCGGCGGGTGACCTGACCGAGCCCGATGTCGCCTTGCTCGCCGTGGAAACAGCCCGCAAGCATTTCGGGCGGCTTGACGTTGTCGTGAACGTGGCCGGCGGCCTCACCACCTACGGCAGATTCGAGGAAGTGACCGAGCAGGGCCTCGACCGTGAGCTCGCCATAAATGTGAAGACCACTTTCCTGATGTCCCAGGCTGCGGTACCGGCGCTGGCGGAAACGAAGGGATGCATCGTGAATTTCGCGTCCATCGCCGTCAGGCACCCGGAGTCCAATCTCTCGGCATACAGCGCTGCCAAGGGTGCGGTCGCCGGGCTCACCGGAGCGCTGGCGGTTGAGCTCGCGCCCAGGGATATCCGGGTGAATGCCATCGCACCGGCGATGGTGCGAACCGCCGAGAATACGGCATCGGTCGGCGCCGACGCCGACTATGTGGAACTCGATGCCATCACGGGCGCTGTCATGGCGCTGGCTGCTCCTGGCGAGTCGGTGACCGGTGAGATCCGCGCCGTGACGTCGCGCAAGCCCTGAGATGAAGCTGTCCGGTCGCGTTGCCCTCGTCACCGGAGCCGGACAGCGGCTAGGCTCCGAATTTGCCCGGGCGCTCGCGGGGCGGGGGATGGCCCTGGCGCTGCACTACAACCAGTCGGCGGGTGGGGCCGAGGCCTTGCGCGACGAGATCCGCGCTGGCGGCGGGACGGCCGACGTCTTCCAGGCCGATCTCACCGACGCGGAGGCCGCCAGGCGCCTTGCTCCTGAGGCGGTCGCCGCGCTGGGCGGGCTCGATGTGCTGGTGAATTCGGCGGCCATCATGCAGCACTTGTCCTTCGAGAACACCTCGGTTGCCCAGTACGATGAAATCCTCGACCTGAACCTCCGCTCGCCGTTTTTCGTGGCGCAGGGTGCCGCCCCGGCGCTGCGGCAGGCACGCGGCCGCATCGTCAACATCGCCGACCTGGGCGGGCTGGAACCGTGGCCCGGTTACGCCGCGCATTCCGTATCCAAGGCCGGTGTCGTCATGCTCACCAAGGTGCTGGCGCGGGCGCTGGCGCCCGATGTGAACGTGAACGCCATTGCGCCGGGCACCGTGCTGGTGCCCGATTCCTACTCCGAGGCCGAGCGCTCGCG
>DAIMFY010000146.1:0-1293 GCA_036724295.1 Gemmatimonadales bacterium
CGGCCGGCTGGCCGCCGAGCACGCGCGCCAGGTTGATGCCGGCCAGGAGCCCGGTACCGAGCGATTCGGTGTAGCCCTCGACGCCAGTAAGCTGGCCCGCAAAGAAGAGTCGTGGGTCGTCGCGGGTCGCGAGTCCCGGGCCGAGCGTCGCCGGACTGTTGAGATAGGAGTTCCGGTGGATGCTGCCATAGCGCAGGAACTCCGCGTTCTCGAGACCGGGAATCATGGAGAAGACCCGTCGCTGCTCTGGAATCCGGAGCCGCGTCTGGCAGCCGACCAGGTTCCACATCTGCCCGGCGGCATCTTCACGGCGGAGCTGGACCACGGCATGCGCCTCCCGCCCGGTGGCGGGGTTGGTGAGCCCCACCGGCTTCATCGGCCCGAAGCGCGGCGTCTCGCGGCCCCGTCGCGCCATCTCTTCCACCGGCATGCAGCCCTCGAAGTAGGGGACCGCATCGAACTCATGGCCGGAGAACTGGTCACCGGCAATGAGCGCGTCGATGAACGCCTCGTACTGCTCGCGCGACATCGGGGCGTTGAGGTAATCGTCGCCGCCCTTGCCATAACGCGACGCTGCGAAGAGATGCCCGTGGTCCAGCGACTCGCCGCTGACAATGGGCGCGATGGCGTCATAGAACGCCAGGGCGCCGGTGCCTAGCCGCTCGGCGATGGCGCTCGCGAGCGCGTCCGAGGTGAGCGGCCCCGTGGCAACGATCCCTGGCGAGGGCAGTGACGCTACCTCGCCCTCGCGCACGGTAATGCGGGAATGCGAACGCAGTTTCTGGTCGGCCAGGGTGGAAAAGATCTCGCGATCCACCGCGAGCGCGCTGCCGCCCGGGACCCGCGCCTCATCGGCGAGCGGCAGCAGCACGGAGCCCAGTTCGCGGAGCTCCGCCTTGAGCAGCCCGTGTGCGTTGGTGACATCTACTGACTTGAAGGTATTGCTGCAGACCAGCTCGGCCAGACGGCCGGTCTGGTGCGCTGGTGTGGGCACGGCCGGCCGCATTTCGCAGAGCGTGACCTCCAGGCCACGCTCTGCGAGCGCCCAGGCGGCCTCGCTCCCGGCGAGTCCGCCACCAACTACGGTGACCCTCACGCCAGTGCCGATTCCTCGGGCTCGGCCACCGTTACCTTGTTGCCGCACTTCATGCACGTAAGGGTCTCGCCTTCCGCCTTGCTCTTCTTCCGCTCCATCCCTTCCCAGCCGCACTCGGCGCACGTCTCCTTGACCGGCTTGTTCCAGGTGGAGAAGTCGCAGTCGGGATAGCGCATGCAGCCCCAGAACGACTTGCC
>DAIMFY010000146.1:1393-5866 GCA_036724295.1 Gemmatimonadales bacterium
TGATAGCCGTCGAAGATCAGCACCGAGCCGGTGGCGCGGAAGAGGTAGTCGCCGATCTCGAAGTCCACGATCGTCATGTCGTAGACGGCGGGCATCATCTGCGACGCAACGAAGCGCTGCCAGATGAGCTGGTAGAGACGGTACTGGTCGGTCTCGAGGAAGCGCTGCAGCGATTCGGGCCGGCGCATCACGTCGGTGGGCCGCACCGCTTCGTGCGCATCCTGCACCCGCTGCTGCTTCCTGGCCGAATACACATTGGGCGTGTCCGGCAGGTAAGGCTTTCCGTACTCCTTGCCAATGAACCCTCGCGCCGACGCGACGGCCTGGTCCGACACGCGCACCGAGTCGGTACGCATGTAGGTGATGAGGCCAGTCGGGCCATCTTCACCGATGTCCACACCTTCGTAGAGGCCCTGCGCCGCGCGCATGGTGCGACGGCTGGAAAAGCCCAGCTTCTTGGCGGCTTCCTGCTGCAGCGTGCTGGTGGTGAACGGCGCCCCCGGACGCTTCCGCCGCTGCTTCTTCTCGACGCTGGACACGACGAACGGCTTCCCGCTCACGGCCTTCACCACAGTGGTGGCAGCCTTTTCGTCACCGAGCTCCGGCTTGTGCCCCTTGATCTTGTGCAGCGATGCCTCGAACTGCTGGCCATCCTTCTCGCACTGGGCCTCGATGGTCCAGTATTCCTGCGGCTTGAACGCGCGAATCTCGCGCTCGCGCTCCACGATGAGCCGCAGCGCCACCGTCTGGACCCGGCCCGCCGAGAGCCCGGTCTTGATGGTCTTCCAGAGAATGGGGCTCGCCTTGTAGCCCACCAGCCGGTCCAGCACCCGGCGCGCCTGCTGGGCATCAACCTTGGCCTGGTCGATATCACTGGGCGAACGAAGTGCTTCCTGGATGGCGTCCTTGGTGATCTCGTGGAAGAGGATGCGCCGGGTGGGCACGGCAACGTCCAGCTGGGTGGCTACGTGCCACGCAATTGCCTCGCCCTCGCGGTCCGGATCGGTGGCGAGCAGGACCTGACTCGCCGCCTTGGCGGCTTTCTTGATATCGCTCAGCGTCTGGGTCTTGCCCTTGATGGTGACGTACTCGGGCTGGAAGCTCCCGCCCTTCTCGTCGATCTCGACGCCAAGCTTGCGCGTAGGGAGATCGCGCAGGTGTCCCACCGTGGCCTTCACTGCGTAGCCTCGGCCCAGGTACTTGCCGATGGTCCGCGCCTTGGTGGGAGACTCCACAATGACCAGGGCATCGCCCGGGCGCACGGCGGTGCCGTTGCCACGGGCAGAGGCGCCGGCCTTGGCGCGCTTGGCGGGCGCGGCGCGTTTGGCGGCCTTCGTGGGCGCGGCACGCCGAGCCCCTGCAGCCGCCTTGGCCTTCCCTCCCGCCTTCCCGGCTTCCCGGCTTCCCGTCTGTTTCTTTGCCATGATACCAATCTGGCCCCGTGGGGCCGTCAGAGATACAACCATTCGGGGTAGCAAGAAAACGCGCCTGTCGTGATCTTGGCAAGGCTGTACTTGCTAAACCAATGAAACACAATCACTTACCATCCGGCATGCCGGCGGGCCAATTCGGCCACCAGCCGGGCAACCGGTTCGGGGTCGTCTGCGGCGTTCGAAACTACAACGTCGGCCTGCCGGTAGAAGGGCTCACGCTCTTTCATTAGTACAGCAACCGGATGGTCGACAGTCAACGGTCGACGGTCGACCACTGACCGTCGACTTTCCAGCGCCAGGCGCTCAGCGACCACATCCGCCGGGACCGCAAGATAGATAATGAAAGCCGGTTCCCGTGCCTGCTCGATTGCGCCGGTCTGGGCCGCCCATCCACCCCCTGGAGCCAGGACGGCGGGCTCGGCGCTCAGCGCCAGGCGCATCACGTCCCGTTCCAGCTCCCGGAAGCCGGCCTCTCCCCGGCTCTCGAAGATCTCCGGGATACTCTGGCCCGCCATCCGCTCAATCTCGTCGTCCAGGTCGAAAAATGGCGCCTGCAGCTCCTTCGCGGCCAGCCGGCCGACGGTGCTCTTGCCGCTCCCCGGCAGTCCCACCAGCACCACATGCCGCCTCACTCCGTGGCCGAGCCTTCGTCGCGCCACCGGCGTCCCAGTGCCAGGAGGTAGGCTCGGTGATTCTGCCGCATCTCGCTGAGCGAGTCGCCACCAAGTTTTTCCAGCATGGCATCCGCCAGCACCAGCGCGACCACAGCTTCGCCGATGACACCTGCGGCTGGCACCGCCGTGACATCCGATCGTTCGCTCTGCGCGTTGGCCGGCTCGCCGGTGCGAAGGTCCACGGTGCGAAGTGGCTGCATCAGGGTGGCGATCGGCTTCATGGCGAGCCGTACCACCACGGGCTCACCCGTGGTAATACCGCCTTCCATCCCACCAGCTCGATTGCTGGTGCGGCGATATCCGCCGCGCGCATCGCCGGCCAGGGCGGCCTCATCCCTGATGATCGGGTCATGCACTTCCGACCCGGGGCGCCGGCTCGCCTCGATGCCGAGCCCGATCTCGACCGCCTTGATGGCGGGAATCGCCATGAGCATCCCGGCGAGCCGGCCATCGAGCTTCCGGTCCCAGCTCACGTGACTGCCGAGGCCCACGGGTACGCCCGACGCAATCACTTCGACCTCACCACCCAGTGTGTCGCCGGCTGCTTTCGCCTCATCGATTCGCTGGACCATCCTGGCGGTCGCGGATGCATCGAGGCAGCGCACCACCGACTGGTCGGCAGCTGGGTTGATCGGGGATGGAAGCGGATCCGGTGCCGCCGCAATGATGCCGCCGAGCGAGACCACGTGGCTTCCGATCTCGATACCGAACTCCTCAAGCAGCCGGCGGGCCACGGCACCGGCCGCGACGCGGGCCGCGGTTTCGCGGGCGCTGGCGCGTTCGAGGATATCGCGCGCGTCGAGCCGGTCATACTTGAGCACGCCGGAAAGATCGGCATGTCCCGGGCGCGGGCGCGCCACGCGCCGGCGGCGCAGCTCACCGCTGTCGCCCGCTGCCTCATGAGCCATCACGTCTTCCCAGTTGGCCCAGTCACGATTGGGGATGAGCATCGCGAGGGGTGAGCCCAGCGTCTCGCCCGCGCGCACGCCTGAGAGCCACTCGATCCGGTCCTGCTCGATCTTCATCCGGGCGCCGCGGCCGTAGCCCTGCATCCGCCGGGAGAGCTCGTGATTCACGATCTCCGCGGTGAGCGGCAGGCCTGCCGGCAGTCCTTCCAGGATGGTCACGAGAGCCCGTCCGTGGCTCTCGCCGGCAGTCAAGAATCGAAGGTGCATCACTCGTCACTCCCCCAAAGGCACAAGCCCGGCACGAGCCGGGCTTGTGGGACTGCTGTGGGCATCGGGCCGCTCAGGGCGTCGCGATGCCGTCGTCCACGATACGCGGCGTGACCAAGATAATGAGGTCGCGGCGGTTCTCGTCGGTCGAGGAGAAGCTGAACAGGTTACCCACCAGCGGCAAGCTGGAGAGGAGCGGGATGCCCGACTTGGTCTTCTGCACCGTGGTCACGGTGAGCCCGCCGATCACGCTGGTCTCGCCATCGTTGATCAGAAGCTGGTTCTTGGTGGACTGCTTCTGGATCGAGAAGCCCAGGTCCGCGGCCGCAAGCGGCACGACCTGCGAGCGCTCGGTGAGGAGGTTCATGAGGATCTGGCGGTTGGACGTCACGTGCGGCGTCACCGTCAGCCGGATACCGGTCTCCTTGAACTGCACCGTGGCGCGGGCAGCGCCGTTGGCGCCCACCTGGCCGCTCGCGTCGACAACGCGGAGCGGGATTTCATCGCCCACCAGGATGTCGGCCTGCTGGTTGTCCAGCGTGGTGATGAGGGGTTCGGCCTGCACATCCGACATTTCCACCCGCTCCAGCGCGCTCAGGAAGCTGGTGAGCGAGAAGCCGCCGATGGCAGTCGAGAAGACCAGGTCAAGCGCGGAACCATTGATGGTCTCGTCGGCATTCGCGATCGCCGAGAGCGAGTTACCGCCCAGGTCCACGATGTTGGTGTTCTTGTCGTAGGTGCCGCCGTCATCACTGGTCGGATCGGCGCGCTGCACCAGCTTGTTGAAGAACTGGGTGCGGCTGCCGAGGTCATACCGGAGTCCGAGCTGTTCGAGGCTGCGGCGATCGACCACGATGATCTTGGCCTGGATGGAGACCTGCGCCGTGCGGGTATCCATGCCGTGCACGAAGTCGGCGACGCTGCCGATCCGGCTCTTGGTGTCGGTGATCACGAGGGCGTTGGCGCCCGACGCAGCGACAACCTGCCCGCGCTTGGTGAGCACGCTCTTGACCGCGGCCACGAGCGAATCGGCCTGCTTGTAATCGAGCTGCACCAGCCGGGTCTCGAGCGGCTCGAGGGAATCGAGCGCCGCGAGGGTGGCGGGCTGGTCCACCCGGATGATCCCGCCCGGCATCTCCTGGGCGGTGAGGCCCTGGGTGGCGAGCACCGCGGCAAACGCCTCGGGCCACG
>DAIMFY010000147.1:0-5862 GCA_036724295.1 Gemmatimonadales bacterium
TCAACGGTCAACGGTCAACGGTCAACGGTCAACGGTCAACGGTCAACGGTCAACGGTCAACGCGCGAAAATGCCACGAGGCGAGAAAATCCGGTACCGCAGGATACGATGCTAGTTCTACTATTGTTCCATGGGTAACTATCGCGATCTCGAAGCCTGGCAGGCCAGCCGCAGCCTAGCCTGCGTCACGTACCGCGTTACGGAGAAGTTTCCCGTCGCCGAACGCTACGGTCTCACAGCGCAAATGCGGCGAGCCGCAGTTTCGATCATGTCAAACATCGCCGAAGGCGCGGGACGGGCCAGCGATACACAATTCAGGCCGTTCTTGCAGATCGCACGCGGATCACTGCACGAGCTGGAATGTCAGGCCATTCTGGCCAACGACCTTGGGCTCATGACGCAGCCACAGCTAGCCGAACTGAACGAAGGGGTTCGCCGTACAGCCAGACCCTTGCAAGGCCTCCTGCGCTCCTTGAACCAAGCGGGCTCCTGATCCCGCCTCCCGACTTCCAGTTGTCGACCGTCGACCGTCGACCGTCGACCCTTCTATGCCCTAAGCCACTTGATAGCATCTCCCCACGTCGCCTTCTTGCCGTACTTGAGGATCCCGAACCGGTAGATCCGTCCCGCAAGCGCGGTCATGATCAGGAGTCCGGCCACCATCGCGCCAATCGAGAGCAGCACTTCCCACCAGGCAATCGACGAGAACGAGAACCGCACCGGTGTGACGAATGGCGCGAAGAACGGCACGTACGTCAGCACGTGCGCCGTCGAGCCGTTCGGCTCGCTCAGCAACGAGAACATGATGAAGAGCCCGGCGGCGATGATGATCGTCACCGGCATCTGCGCCTGCTGGGCGTCCTGCTGCGAGCTGCACATCGATCCCACCGCCGCGTACGCCGAGGCATAGAACAGGAAGCCCAGGACAAAGAAAATCAGGAAGACGACCAGCAGCATCGGCGGTATCGTGGGGATCGCGAGCGATGCCACGGAGCCGGGCGATGCGCCGACCAGCGCGGCGATCTGCGTCTTGTACGATGTCAGCACTGTGGCCGTGCCCACCCAGATTCCCAGCTGCAGCAATCCCACCGCCCCGACCCCGAGCACCTTGCCAAGCAGGAGCTGGAAGGGAGAGAGGCTGGAGATCAGCACCTCGATGATCCGCGATGATTTCTCCTCAACCACGGAGTTCATCACCTGGATGCCGTAGAGCAGCAGTGCGATGTAGAGAATGAACGACATCGCGTACGCCAGGATGAACGACGCCTCGCCGCTCTCCGCCGTCAGCCGTCCCTCGCTCACCTTGAGCGTCTTGAGATCCACCGGCCGCATCACGCCCATCACCACCTGCGGATCGAGCCCCGAGTGCTGCAGCCGTCCGCCGATCACCAGCGAGCGGAGACTCCGCTCCAGCCGGCTCATGTCACTCGGGCTGCCCACGTTCACGCCCATGTAACGGATCATGCCCTGGCCCAGCGCCGAATCGGTGACCACCAGGATACCGTCGAGCGAGGCTGCGCCGAGATTCCGCACGCCGGTGAGCGCCACCAGCGAATCACGCACCGCAGGCAACCTCTCTGGCGTCGTCGGCACCCATACCGCGTCATAGCGGGGGTCGGCACGGCGGGCCGTATCGCGCATCTCGCTGTTGAGCTGCTGCGCCACCAGCTTCCCGAAGCCATCCTGCACCGCGTCGAGCACCGCCACCTTCTTGGGCGCGCCGCCATTGCCGGAGAGCAGGATCGGCATCGCGAACATGAGGATCATGATGACCGGGCCGATCACGGTGCTGATGACGAACGCACGCGAGCGCACCCTGGTCACGAACTCGCGACGGATGACAGCCAGGACCTTACGCATGCGCCACCTCCTCGCTGCGCATGGCCGTGGCTGCCTTGGCGCCGACCTTCGAAATGAAGATGGACTCGAGCGACGGATCCTCCACGCCAAATTCGGCGATGCCCGCTCCGCCCTCGATCAAGGCACGCAGCAATGCATCGGGCGCCGCGCCCGGCGCCAGCTCTGCCTCCCACTCGGTGCCGTGGTCCTGCAGCGACAAGGCCCAGCGCCGGTCAGCCAGGATCCGGCGAGCGGAATCCTGGCCGCTCGTGACTCCCACGCGCAGGTGACGGGTCCCCGCCTCGCTCTTCACGTCGCGCACGGCGCCATCAACCACCTTCTCGCCCCGCGCGATGATGACGATCCGGTCGCACAGCTGCTCCGCCTGCTCCATGATGTGGGTCGAGAACAGCACCGTCCGGCCCTGCCGGGCGATGTCCACGACCGCGTCCTTCATCACTCGGCTGTTGACGGGGTCGAGCCCGCTGAAGGGCTCGTCGAGCACCACGAGCTCAGGATCATGGAGCAGTGTCCCGATGAACTGGACCTTCTGCTGCATGCCCTTGGAGAGTTCTTCGACCGGCTTGTCGGCCCACTGCTCGAGGCCCAGCCGCTCGAGCCAGGTGAGTGCACGTGCCCGCGCATCTCCACTCGACATGCCCTTGATCTCGCCAAAGAATACGAGGTGCTGGAGCACCTTCATCTTCTTGTAGAGGCCGCGTTCCTCCGGCAGGAACCCGATCCTCGACGCCAGCTCCCGGCTGGCGTCCTGGCCGAGCACGCTGATGGTGCCCTCATCGGGAGTGATCACGTTCATGATCATCCGGATGGTGGTACTCTTGCCGGCGCCATTGGGGCCCAGAAGACCGAAAATGCCGCCCGAAGGAACCTCGAAGCTCAGGTCGCGCACGGCGACGTGGCCCTCGAAGCGTTTGGTGACGTGGGAGAGGGAGAGGACTGGGGGCATGGGAGAGGGGTTAGGGGTTAGGGTCGCTGGCTGCTGGCTGCTGGATCTCTTGTGCGCGTCATTGCGAGGAAAGCTCAACGGGCCCGACGAAGCAATCGGGGAGCCTGGATCGGGTGCATGGCGACCCGATTGCTTCGCATCCCTGCGGGATGCTCGCAATGACAGCGCCGCCCGGCCCGCGATCTACGACTTATGACGTACGACTTATGACGTATGACTTAAGCCTTACGCCTCCAGCCTCCCCATATCCACCACTTCATCCGCCGGCACGGTCATCGCCCGCTCATCCACCTTCACGCCGAACTTGCGCTGGCGCTCCAGCCAATCTTCCAGCGGCAGCCCGTTGCCCGGCTCGTGGATGCCGACATCCTTGAGCACCACGCCGCGCTCGTTGCGCTCATGGTAGCGACCGACGTAGGTGTTGCCGCTGGCGCCGGTGACCACCACCGTCACGCCATGCAGCTCCTGCCGGTTGGTGTGAAAGATATGACCGGTCACGCTCAGGCCGTGGCGCCGCAGAACTTGTCGAACGCCTGGGCCAGGCTGTCAGCAATGACCTGGGGATTGCGGCCTTCAATCTGGTGACGATGCACGAAGTGCACCACCTCGCCATCGCGGATGAGCGCCATGGAAGGCGACGAAGGCTGGAAATCGGAGAAGTACTGACGGGCCCGTGCGGTGGCGTCGGTATCCTGGCCGGCGAAGACCGTCACGATCCGGTCCGGCTTCACGCCGTGATTGAGCGCCAGCGACAAGCCGGGGCGGGCCATGCCGGCGGCGCAGCCGCAGACCGAGTTGACGAACACGAGCGTCGTGCCGCGCACGTCGCCCAGCGCCGCGTCCACTTCGGCTGGAGTCTTCAGTTCCTCGGCGCCCATCTGCCGCATCTCCGCACGCATCGGGGCCACCAGCTGTTCGGGGTAAGGCATCGTCATTCCACTCCAGTTGCAGGACAGTTGACCGAGGCCAGGGGCCTCATTCAGTAGAAATCGTGGTGTCGGGCGACTCGAGCGCCGCCTTCAGGGTGTGCCAGGAAAGACTGGCGCACTTGACCCGCACCGGAAACTCGACCACGCCCTTGAACACGGCGAGCTTGCCAAGTGTTTCCGGCGCCGCGGCCGCCTCACCGGTCACGAGGTCATGAAAGCGGCGGAACAGCTCCAGCGCCTCCGCTCGCGTCTTCCCCTTGACCGCGCTGGTCATGAGCGACGCGCTGGCCTTGCTGATGGCGCAGCCCGATCCCTCGAACTTCACATCCTCGATGCGCGCGTCGCTACCCAGCCTGAGCCAGACCGACAATTCGTCGCCGCAGAGCGGATTCCTGCCCTCGGCGTGACGGTTGGCGTCCGGCAGCCGGCCGAAGTTCCGCGGGCTCCGGTTGTGGTCGAGGATGACGCTCTGGTACAGCTCGCTCATGTCGGCCATCAGCCGAACAACTCCCGCGCCTTCTGCAGCCCGGTGACCAGCGCATCGGCATCGCGCTCGGTGTTGTAGAGGGCAAACGACGCACGGGCCGTGGCCGGCACCCCCATCCGCTTCATGAGCGGCTGGGCGCAGTGATGGCCGGCGCGGACGCACACACCCTCGGCGTCGAGCACGGTGCCGATGTCGTGGGGATGGACACCATCCATCACGAAGCTCAGCACCGACGCCTTGAGCGGCGCCGTGCCGATGACCCGAAGCCCGGAGACTTCAGCCACCCGGCCCGTGGCATGGGCCAGCAGGGCGTGCTCGTGCTCGGCGATCCGGTCTCGCCCAATCGTCTCGATGTAATCCACCGCGGCGCCGAATCCCACCACCCCCGCAATGTTGGGGGTGCCGGCCTCGAACTTGGCCGGCAGCGGCGCCCAGGTGGAGCCCGAGAAGGTGACGGTGTGGATCATGTCACCGCCGCCCTGGTACGGAGGCATGGCATCGAGCAGTGATTCGCGCCCGTACAGCACCCCGACGCCGGTTGGCCCCAGCATCTTGTGGCTGGAGAGAGCGTAGAAGTCGGCGCCCAGGGCGACGACATCGACCGGCAGGTGTGGCGCCGCCTGCGCGCCATCCACCACCAGCACGGCACCAACCCCATGCGCCAGGTCCGCGAAGCGGCGCACCGGGTTGATGGTGCCAAGCGCGTTGGAGACGTGCGCCACAGCCACGATCTTCGTCCGGTCGGTGACGAGCGACGCGAAGCGCTCCAGGTCGACCTCACCGCTGTCGGAGATCGGCGCGGCGCGAACCACGGCGCCCGTCTGCTCCGCCACCAGCTGCCACGGCACGATGTTGGAGTGGTGCTCCATCTCGGTGAGCAGGATCTCGTCACCCGGCGTGAGCCGGGGACGGGCCCAGCTCTGGGCCACGAGATTGATGCTCTCGGTGGTGCCGCGGGTGAAGATCACCTCGTGTGCATGCGTCGCACCGAGATAGGCGGCGATCTTCTCGCGCGCCTCGTCGTAGCGGCGCGTTGCCTCGGCACTCAGCGCATAGACGCCGCGATGGATGTTGGCGTTGGTGGTTTCGTAGAACTCGCGCTCGGCGTCGAGCACCGCGCGCGGCTTCTGGCTGGAGGCCGCGCTGTCGAGGTACACCAGCGGCCGCCCGTGCATGGTGGTGGCCAGGATGGGAAAGTCCCGGCGAATGGCCTCGACGTCGAGGCGCGGCAGGGCGGCCGTGGTGGTCACGCTACTCCAGTGAGCCCAGCCGCTCGAGCAGGAGCCGGTCCAGCTCCTCCCGCACGGGAGTGAGCGCCACCTCGGAGACCACTTCGGCGGCGAAGGCATAGGTGAGCAGGCGCATCGCCTCCACCTGCGGGATGCCGCGGCTCCGGGCATAGAAGAGTGCCACGTCATCCAGCTGGCCCACGGTGGCACCGTGGGTGCACTTCACGTCGTCGGCGAAGATCTCGAGCTGGGGCTTGGTATCCACCCGCGCCTGCTTCGAGAGCAGGAGGTTGCGGTTGGTCTGCTTGGCATCGGTCTTCTGCGCCTCGGGCTGCACGAACACCTTGCCGTTGAATACCGCGCGCGACTTCCCGTCCAGCACGCCCTTGTACACTTCCCAGCTGCGGCAGTT
>DAIMFY010000148.1:0-5825 GCA_036724295.1 Gemmatimonadales bacterium
TCCCGGCCGACGTGGACTCGACCCTGCACCTCATCTACGCCTCGCGCGAGTTCGCGAGTGGGCGCTTCGGGCCGGCACGCTGGATCGAGAATGGCAAGGCTTACACGACGGTCGAGCGGTCCAGGGACGTCGAGGGCGGGAGCGATATCGTCCGCTATGAGACCGCGAGTGGCGCACGCACCATTCTCGTCTCCGCCAGGTCGCTGGTCCCCAGGGGCGACAGCGCCGCGCTCGACTTCGACGACTACAGCTGGTCGCCCGACAATTCGAAGCTCATGCTCTTCACCAATACGCAGAAGGTCTGGCGCAGCAACACCCGCGGCGACTACTGGGTGCTGGACCGGAAGGGCGGCACGCTCACGAAGCTGGGCGGAAGCGCCGAGCCCTCGACGCTCATGTATGCCAAGTTCTCGCCCCAGGGCGATCGCGTGGCGTTTGTGATGAAGGGCGACATTTACGTCGAGAACCTGGCCGACCAGAAGATCACCCGGCTCACCACCGGCGCCGATTCCCTGCATGTGAACGGCATGAGCGACTGGGTCTATGAGGAAGAGTTCGGCCTGCAGGACGGTTTCCGCTGGTCACCGGATGGCACCCGCATCGCCTTCTTCCATTTCGACATGACGGGCGTCGGCACCTTCCTGCTCATCAATGACACCGATTCGCTCTATCCCTTCGTCATACCCATCCAGTATCCCAAGTCCGGCACCACCAACTCCGCCGTGACCGCGGGCGTGGTGAGCGCGTCGGGCGGCAAGGTGACCTGGCTCGACATTCCCGGTGCGCCGCGCGACAACTACCTGCCGTGGATGGAATGGGCTGGCAAGGACGAGGTGATGGTCCAGCGCATCAACCGGCGGCAGGACACCGACAACGTCATGCTGGTGGATGCGGCGACGGGCACGGCGCGCACCGTGGTCCCCGAGCATGATGAAGCGTGGGTGGACCTGGTGCACGACGTCACGTGGCTCGAGGGAGGCAAGGAGTTTCTCTGGAGCAGCGAGCGCGATGGATGGCGCCACATCTGGCGGATCAACCGTGCCGACGGCAAGGCCACGCTGGTGACCCGCGGTGACTACGACGTGGTCTCCGTGGCCGGCGTGGACCAGAAGGGCGGCTGGCTCTACTTCATCGCGTCACCCCATGACGCCACCCAGCGGTTTCTTTATCGGACAAAGCTCGATGGCAAGGGCAGCGCCGCACGGGTGACGCCCAGGGACGCGATCGGGAACCATCGCTATGACATCTCGCCCGATGGCAAGTGGGCGTTGCACGTGGCCTCGAGCTTCGATGTCCCGCCGACCACCGAACTGGTGAAGCTCCCGGCCCACCAGTCGGCGCGCATGCTGGTGGCCAATGACACGCTCAAGGCGCACGTGAAGCCGTGGGTCTCGCAGCCGGGTGAGTTTTTCAAAGTGACGGTGTCGGACAGCGCCACGCTCGATGGCTGGATGATCAAGCCGGCGGATTTCGACTCCACGAAGACGTATCCCATCCTGATGTACGTGTATGGCGAGCCGGCCGGCCAGACGGCGCAGGATTCCTGGATGGGCTCGAGCCGCATCTGGTACCAGATGCTGGCCAACAAGGGTTATCTCGTCGCCACGGTGGACAACCGCGGCACGCCGTCACCCAAGGGGCGCGCCTGGCGCAAGGTGGTGTACGGCGCAGTCGGCGTGCTGAGCTCCAAGGAACAGGCCGACGCGGTACGGACGCTCGCGCGCACCCACGGCTACGTGGACTCGACCCGCGTCGCCATCTGGGGATGGAGCGGTGGCGGGACCAATACCCTCAACGCCATGTTCCGCTATCCCGATGTGTACGACGTGGGGATGTCGGTGGCGCCGGTGCCCGACCAGCGCCTCTACGACACGATCTACCAGGAGCGCTACATGGGGACCCCTCAGGGCAACCCCGACGGATACAAGCAGGGCTCCGCCATCAACTGGGCCGAGGGGCTCAAGGGTGAGCTGCTGCTGATGCACGGCTCGGGCGACGACAACGTGCACTTCCAGGGTAGCCAGCGCCTCCTCAACCGCCTGATCGAGCTGGACAAGCAGGTGGATTTCCTGGAGTACCCCAACCGTACCCACTGCATCTGCGAGGGCCGGGGCACTACGCTGCACGTCTACTCGACACTGACGCGGTATCTGCTGACGCACCTGGAGGCGGGTGGACGGTAGAGGATCGACGGTCAACGGTCGACAGTCGACCGTTGACCGTTGACCGTTGACCGTTGACTGTAGACCTTCCCAGCATGACTCAATATTCCAACTCCGCCTCCAGCACCCCCGACGAAATCAGCGCCTACGTGACGGCGCTTCTCGACATTCTCGGCGAGCGGGAGCCGCTCGACGTGATGCGCGAGATGCCGGACGCCTTGCGCCAGGCGGTGCGTGGCCTGAGCGAGGCGCAGCTGTCCACTCCCGAAAAGCCCGGCAAGTGGTCGATCCGTCATGTCCTGGCGCATCTTGCCGACTCGGAGCTGGTCGGTGCATTCCGCTTCCGCATGGCGCTGGCGCATGACGCGCCCGAGCTTCCCGGATACGACCAGGACGCCTGGGCGCGCGCACTGCGCTACGAGAATGCGGCCATCGAGGACTCGCTGGGTGACTTCGCTCGCCTGCGCCAGTCGAACCTGCGCCTGCTCACGCGAACGACTCCCGAGGAACGCGGCCGGGTCATCCACCACGCCGAACGCGGCGATGAGCCGCTGGCCCACCTGATGAAGCTCTACGCCGGGCACGACCTGGTGCACCGGCGGCAGATCGCGCGGATCCGGGCGGCAGTGGGGTAAGACTGACAGACGGACGGGCGGACAGCTCTTGCTGACGACCACTGTCCGCCTGTCCGACGGTCCGCCTATCTTCAAGCCATGCCGCGATCCCACTCCCGCCGAGACGTCCTTCGCCATGCAGCCCTGGGCGCTGCGGCCCTGATACTGCCGACGCCACTCCTCAGCGCTCAGCGCTTGGCACAGAGCGCACAGCGCACGGCGCCGCCGGACGAGCAACTCCTCACCCACTGGACCACCATGCTCCGCACCGCCGGCCTCGCCGACTGCGCCAAGCCACTCGGTGCCGCGGCGGTGCAGGTCGGCGAGTACGCGGAAGGGTCGCCCTATGAGGCGTACACGCTCGAGGGGTACCTCAAGACAGGTGGCAGCCCGCTTGATACCGAGCCGCTCACGCTCTCACTCAGTCATTTCGATTGTGTCACGCTGGTAGAATCCAGTCTCGCGGTTGCGCGCGTCGCTGCGGGCGACGGAATGCCGGCGTGGGAGCAGTTCGGGCGGGAGATCGAACGGATGCGCTATCGCGATGGTGCGCGGAAGAGTTACAGCTCCCGCCTGCATTATTTCAGCGAGTGGATCAGCGACGGCCAGCGCCGGCGCCTGGTGCGCGACATGGGACCGCTGCTGGGCGGGATTGACGACACGCGGCCGCTCCGCTTCATGACCGAGCATCGCAGGAGCTATCCGGCGCTCGAGAATGACGTCGTGTACGGGCAGATCGGTGAGATGGAACGCTCGCTCGATGGCGCAGTGCGCCACGTGATCCCCACCGAGCACATTCCCGTCGTCGCGGACCAGATCCAGACCGGCGACATCCTCGCCTTTGCGACAAGCATTCCCGGCCTGGACGTGACGCACACCGCCCTGGCTTATCGCCATCCCGACGGCCGCCTCGGCGTCCTCCACGCCCCGCTCTCGGGCGGCGTGGTGGAAGTCAGCCGCTACGAGCTGCCCGAATATGTCGCGGCCATCAAGGGGTCGACAGGGATCCTGGTGGCGCGGGGGATCTGGGCTGTGAGCTGAGCGCCCCTCAAAATTTCATCGCGACACCCAGCACCACCCGTCCATCCGGCCGCTGCAGCACTGACATCTGCATCGGCTGCTCGCCCAGCGATATCTCGTGCCAGCGTTCCGAACGCGTCAGGGCGCCGATGCCAAGCCCGACCAGGCCGCCCAGAATGCCGCCCGCACCCGCGCCCGCAACGGCGAGCTCCGCCGAGCTGACGTCCTGATCCTCCGTGGCCTGGCCCAGCAGAAGGCCAAACGCGGCGCCAGCGCCCCCACCGATGACTGCACCGATTCCCAGTCCATGCATCGCATCGGAATGCATGCCTTGGCTGAGCTCCACTCGCACAATGCTGTCACGCGGCAGCAGCAGTTCGCCGCCTGGCGTCACCACTGAGAGCGCGACCGAGTCAACTTCTTGCAGGGTTCCGATCGTTGGCCGCGCGGCTCCTCGTGGCCAGACCCGCAGCCGGGCGCCAGGTGCGATGATGTTTTCGCGGCCCTGGGCGGCGAGCGGCGAGGCGGTTGCGAGAAGAAGGGGAAAGGAGACAGCGATGACGCGCCACATGGTACCTCCTGGCAGGGGGACGGGATGCGATGCTTCCGGTCGGACTTCGTGCCTCTTCAGCGCTTCATGGCCACTCCGACGAGCATCCTTCCATCCCGCCACATTACCAGTGGCCGAGTCGCGGACTCATCCAGCGACATCCTGCGCCAGTGTTCCGAGCGGGTGAGTGAGCCGAAACCAAGCCCGAGCACGCTCCCGGTGACGGCGCCCATCGCTGAGCCCAGCCAGATCCAGTTGGCTCCAATATAGGGAACGATGTTGGCCCTCTCTTCGCTCGACCATGCCAGGATGCCCACGCCGAGCCCCACGGCGGCTCCAGCAAGCGCCCCGGTCTTCAGCCCGCGCCACGCATTGGTGTGGACACCTTCGCTCACCTCGATCGTGATGATGCTGTCGCGTGGAAGTACCAGCGACCCTTCCGACGTCAGGAGGGCAATTGAATCCGCCGAATAATGGTGCAGCGTGCCCAGGAAGGGATCGGTGTGATCAGCGGGCCAGACGCGAACGCGAGGCGCCGAGCTGGCGGGGTCGGCGCGAGCCTGCGCGCCGAGTCCGGAGGTAAACGCCAGAACCAGGAGGAGAAGGGCGGCGAGAAAACATGACATGCTTCCTCCCGAGGCGGAGGGCCGGGCGGGCCGTTGCTGGCGTGAGATCGTGCGAGTGTTCCCCAGAACCAGATCGGCCAGCCCGGAGACATCGTCAGCGGGCCCGGCCTCCCTCGCCTCCTAGAACCTCATCGCCAGTCCCACCGTCGTCCGGCCCTGCTTCGGCGCCAGGTAAAGCGACAGCGTCCGGCCACCAGCGCTCGCCGGTTTCCATCGCTCCGAACGCGAAAGTGCGCCGATACCGGCGCCGAGCGCCGCAACGGGGAGCGCGATGATGGCCACTACCCCCGCGACGGTCCCCGCATTGGGGTCGCACCAGCAGCCGTCGGGATCGGCCACAAACGCCATGCCCGTCGCGAGACCCACAGCTCCTCCAGCGACCAGCCCGATCGTGAAACCGCGCGCCGCGTTTGAGTGCATCCCCCGGCTCACCTCGATCCGCGCCACCTCAGACCGCGCGATCGCGAGATCGCCGTCGGCGGACTGGAGGTACAGCGTGTCGGGATCGAGCCGGGTGAGCCGGCCGATGACAGGCTGCTTGACCCCCGTCTGGCGGACGCGCAGGCGGATCACAGTGTCCGGCATGACGCCTTGCGCTGCAAGCGGATGATGAAGCGGGGTGAGAACCAGCACGAAGAACAGCGAGCTGCGGCACATGGCACTCTCCGGAGTCGTTGGCTCGCGGAAGGTGCGGGCGCTGGGTCAAGCGACGGTCAAGCGACAGCCCTGCGCCCCATCCGAAGGCGGCGCAGCCGCCGAAGGACGAGCCCAATAAGAAAAGCCCGGGAATTTCTTCCCGGGCATTGCCCCTCCTGGGCTCGAACCAGGACTCTCCTGATCCAGAGTCAGGCGT